>JAFCDH010000034.1 GCA_017609795.1 Candidatus Pacearchaeota archaeon
AAAGATATATTGAAAAAATATTCTAAAAAGCTTGGCGGAGAAATGAAGAGTTTTGATTCTGCTAATAGAAACTTAAAAGGCTCTTCTGTTTCAAGAGAGTTTTGGCAGTTTAAAAGAGATATGATGCCTGAGTTTTCAAGATATGAAAAATTAGTTAGAGGATTGGGAAGTTTTATTAAAATAAAATTAGCTCAAAAAGATGAAGCTAAGATTAATAAGCAATTGCAAATTGCTCATTTAGAAGTTGATGCTAGAGAAGTTATTGGATTAGCTATTATGAGTTTTATTGGTGTTTTTTTCATTGGGGTTTTGATTAGTTTTGCAACATGGTTTTTAGGATTTGGGTTTCCTATATTATTTTTGTTTTTAATGTTAATTGCTTCTTTGTTTTTATTTTATTATTTTTATTCAATGCCTTCAAGACTTGCTGTTAAATGGAGATTAAAAGCAAGTAGTCAAATGGTTCCTGCAATTTTATATACTGTTATTTATATGAAACATACAAGTAATTTAGAAAGAGCAATAAGTTTTGTTTCAGAACATATAGAAGCGCCTTTGTCTTTGGATTTGAGAAAGGTTCTTTGGGATGTTGAAACTGGAAAGCATTCTTCTATTAAAGATAGTTTAGATGAGTATCTTGATTTTTGGAGAGAAAGTAATATAGAATTTGTAGAAAGTTTTCATTTGATTGAGTCAAGCTTGTATGAACCAAAAGAAACTAGGAGGATTCAGATTTTAGAAAGAGCTTTGAAAGTTATTTTAGATGGTGTTCATGATAAGATGTTAAGATATACACACAAGGTAAAATCTCCTTTAACTAATTTATATATGTTAGGAATTGTTTTGCCTACTTTAGGTTTGGCTTTGCTTCCTTTAGCTTCAACTTTATTAGGGGGAGCAATTAAATGGAGTCATGTTTTTGTATTATTTAATTTAATAATTCCTTTTTTTGTTTTTTATCTTACTTTACAAATAATGCTGAAAAGACCTGGAGGGCATGGTGAAGAAAGTTTATTAGAAAAAAATCCTCTTTATTCAAAGTATAAATCTAAAAAACCTTATTATACTGCTTTTTTTATTTGTTTTCCATTTTTTTTATTAGGTTTGTTGCCTTTGATATTTGGTTATACTCCTATTCCTGGATGGATTGGACTTGAATCTGATTATGCTTTAGCTGATTTAGGATTGGGATTTTTTGGAGAGAATTTATTTGGATTTATAGAGACTACTAAAGGATTAGCTGGACCTTTTGGTGTTTTTGCTTTAATTTTAAGTTTGTTTGTTCCATTTTCTATAGCAATGTTTTTTGCATTGTCTTTTTCATTAAGAACTAAACAATTAATTAAATCAAGAGATCAAACTAAGCAATTAGAAAAAGAGTTTAATTCTTCTTTGTTTAGTTTAGGAAATAGATTAGGAGATGGTACTCCTGCAGAGATTGCTTTTTCTAAGGTTGCAGAATCTACACGTGGGCAAAAAACAGAGAATTTTTTTAAGATTGTTAATACAAATATTCAATCTATGGGTATGAGTTTAGAAGATGCTATTTTTAATCCTAAGAGAGGGGCTTTAGTTTATTATCCTTCAAATTTAATTGCAACAAGCATGAGAATTTTAGTTGAAGGAGCAAAAAAAGGTTTAAAAGTTGCTGCTCAGAGTTTAATGAGCATTTCAGAATATGTTCGAAATATTCAGAAAATTAATCAAAGATTAAGAGATTTGCTTGCTGATGTTGTTAGTGGTATGAGAAGTAATATGTGTTTTTTAGCTCCTTTATTAGCAGGGATTATTGTTGGATTAGCTTCAATGATTACTGGAATTTTAGGACATTTAGATAAAATGCTTGCATTAGATGGAGGAGCAGATATTCCAATGCTTGGAGGAAGTGTTGGAGGAATTGTTGGGCAAAATGGTTTGTTTCAAATTGCAAATATGATTCCTCCTTATTTTTTGCAAATAGCAATTGGTGTTTATCTTATTCAAATAACTTTTGTTTTAACAAGAACTTTAGTTACAATAGATTCTGGAGAAGATAAATTAAAGCAAACTTATGATATTTCTAAAAATCTAATTCGAGGAAGTATTTTGTATTTAATTACTGCTTTAATTTCTATTATTGCTTTGTCTGCTTTAGCAAGTGTTGCTTTAGGAGGGGCTTTGGGTTAGTTAATACTAAATAAATGAAATAGAAGCAATTAAACCAATATCTTATAAAATATAAAGAGTGAGGAAGAGAAGTATAAGGTTTAATTATGATTAGAAATATTAAGAAAATTAAATTTAGATGTTTGGTGTTATCTAGCTAAAACACTAGCTTTTTGAAGAATTCTTGGGATCTCTGAAATATGATGTTTAAAACATATAGGAATTGCAGTATCTTGAAGATGTTCTGGAACTTTAGATAACATTTCTTTACAATCTCTTATTGTTTGAGTAAGAGTTTTATAAGCTTGTTTTCCTTTTTTTAATTGTGAGCTTAGAGAAAATCTTTCTTTAATTTTTAGGTCTTCTTGCGATCTTTTATAAGCTTCTATTCCTCTCCAAAGATTTTTAAATACAAAATACTGAGGATATTCTTTTTCATCTGATTTTGCCATGTTTCAATTTGTTTAGTTAAGTTTATTAATATTTATTTTGTGTAATATATAGGATAAAATAAAGATTAATAATAAATACTAGGATTTTATAAAAATAAATGAAAACAGGTATTCCTATAAGCATGAGGGGATGAGAGGATAAGAGAAAACTGCTCAGATAGTGTCTCTTAATTGAGCTTATTAAATTTTAGATAAATATAATAAAGAAAATGAAAATGAAAAATAAAAAAGGGGTTGTTATAAAACATTTAGTAGGATGGATAATTGCCATTGCTGTTTTAGTTATTGTGATTATTTTAGCTGTTATATTAAAAGATAAATTATGGGAACTTGGAAGTTATTTTAAAGGTTTGTTTAGGAGATAACTTTTTGAGGATAAAATATACTGGTAACTTAATGAAATATATGGTTTGTAGATTAGGTGATAAAATAAAATGAAAAAAAAGGTAATTGAGAGATTAGTAACTTTGATAACTGCTGCTTTTGGTTTAATTGCAGCTTTAGCTTGGAATGAGGCAATTCAATCAATATTTAAAGGATTTTTTAAAGAAAGAGAAGGAATTATTGCTAAGATAATTTATGCTTTAATAATTACTATTATTGTAGTTATTGTAACTATTTGGATATCTAAACTTAAACCAGAGGAATAAAAATGTCAGAATTAACAATAAGTAATGTAATTAAGATGATAGTAGCAATATTGGTTATAGCAGTAGTTGTTCTTGGAGTTTATTTTGGATTTACAAATTATGTTATACCTTTTTTTAAGGGGTTGGGGTTTGGAGATGGTGTGATTGATGATGATGGTTTTGATGGGGGTTTAGAAGAAAAGAGTATTTGTGATGGGAAAAATGTTGTTATTATTATAAAAGAAGATAAAGATTTAGGAGGATATCCTCATGATTATTTTTATTATCGAAATTCTAAAGTTAATGCTTATTTAGAAGATAATCTGATTTATTCTACTTATGAGGCTGTTCTTGATGATGAAGTAACTTCTACAACAACAATTGCTAAAGAACAAGTAGGGAGTATAATTGATAATCAAATAAAGATTGATATAGATCAAGTTAAGGGTTTAGGAGATTTATTAACTAGTCTTGATAAATCCGCTTTTGAAATGTTAGATGATGCATATATTTCTAATAATGAGGTGTGCAAAGAAGTTTAAAATGAAATCAAAAAAAGCATTTTTATTAGGAGAACATACTTTAAAGGTAATAATTGCAGTTTTATGTTTGCTTTTATTAGCTTATTTGTTATTTAGGGTTTATTCTAGTTCTAAGGACCAAAGAAATCTTGAATTAGCTGAATCTACTTTAAATGAGTTAGAAGAAAAGATGGAGGAGGCAAAGACAAGTGGGAAAGAACAAGAGATGATTGTTTTGAATCCTGTATCAGGAAAACTTTTAAATTATTGGTGGATTATTGCTTGGCCTTATAAAACACAAAACAAAAAACCAGAAAGATGTATGGGAAACTATTGTATTTGTATTTGTGGGGCAGGAGATAGTAAAGATTCTTCTTTGCAACAATGTGATTCTTTAGGAGTTTGTAAAAATTTTGATGAAAAGATTAAAACAATTGACCCTGGCTTAATATTTGATTGGAATGAACCAATTCCTATAAAAAATCCCCCTGTTGAGATTAAAATTAAATATAATAATAAAGAAGGATTTGAGATTATAGAAAAATAAACTAAAATTTTAAAGGTAAAATGAACAAAAAAGCAGAGCATAAAAGTTTGATTGAAATAATCTTATGGATTGTTTTTATTAGTATAGCTTTATTAGCTTTGGGTTTTTTATTAAAGAGGTTTATGTGAGGAAAAAATGAATAAAAAAGCAGAACTAACATCTAAGCAACTTATAACAATTATAATTTTAATTGTAAGTTTTGCAATTATTTTAGCTTTCTTTTTAATGATAAATCTTGGAGGGGATATTGATAAAGAAGCTTGTAGAAATAGTGTTATGATGGCTCAAATTCCTTTTGCTAAGTATGTTGTTAGTTTAAAGTGTCAAACTCAGGATGTTTGTTTAAGTATGGGTTCTGGTTGTGGAGAAAAAGTTGATGAAACAATTAAAGTTGCAAATAAAGAGGAATTAATTGAGAAGATGGTTAATTTGCTTGCAGATTGTTGGTGGATGATGGGAGAAGGAAAGGTTGATTATGATAAAGTTGGTAGTTGTGCTATTTGTTATAAAGTTTATTTTGATGAAGAAATTAAAAAACAGAAGGAAATTGATTATAATGATTTATTTCAATATATTAAAGAAGAAAAACTTCTTGATGGGAACTATGAAAAGATGTCTTCTGAACGTTTTGACCCAATAAATTTAGATGAACCTTATGTAGTGATTACTAAAATTATTAGTGAAACTGAACATTTTCCACCAGTTTTCATTAAATTTGATGCAGATGAATTAAAAAAGGAAATGAAATGTTCTAAATATGTCACTGAAATTTAAAGATGAAAAACAAAAAAGCAGGGATTTCAAACTTTCTTAAAAAGAAAGTTATGAACAAAGAAATAACTTTTCCGAGAAAAGTTAAATCAAAATCAAGTATCCTGCTTTTTCAGAACAAAAAAGCAGGGATTTCAAACTTTCTTAAAAAGAAAATTATGAACAAAGAAATAACTTTTCCGAGAAAAGTTAAATCAAAATCAAGTATCCTGCTTTTTCAGAACAAAAAAGCAGGGATTTTACATGAAAATGTTATTTTTATTATTTTAAATGTTGTGTTTTTTTCAATAATGCTTGTATTTATTTATTTACAGACTTCTTCTGTTCATTTAGATGAAGAACAAACAGCTAAACAAATTGCTTTATTAATTGATGCATCTAGGCCTGATACTATAATTGAAATTAATTTAAAAGATATTTTTGAAGAAGCTGAAAAGAATGGGATTAATAGAGAAAATGTTGTGCAGATTAATGAAGATAAAAGTTTAGTTATTGTTAAAGCAAGTGAAGATAGTTTTTTTGAGTATGGTTATTTTAATGATGTTTATGTTCTTGATTCAATTAAAGTGATTAATAAAAAAAAGACTGATTATCAAGTTTTAGATGTTAGAGAGAAATTAGAATGAAGATATAATATCATAGGAAATATTGGAATCTAATAAAATTTAGGGATATACAAATGAGAAACTTAAGCTACTCATAATTAAGCTTATAAATTTAAACAATAGTGAGAATAAAAATGAAATTAAAAAATAAAAATCCCCTGCTTTTTCAAAACAAAAAAGCAGGTGAAAGAGTATTGAGTATTTATCTTTTTATAATTTATATTATAGTTGCAATTGGTATTGTTTCAGGAGTTATTATTTTTCATGGTACTTCTTTAGATGTTAGAGAGAAAGAAGCAGGAATTTTAAGTGATAAAGTTATTGATTGTTTAGTTGAGCAAGGGCAATTGAAAAAAGAGATTTTGAATACTGATATTGATTTAATAAGTTTTTGTAATTTTAATTTTAAAGATAATACTGAAAAATATAAGGGAGAAGAAAGATATGCTGTTAAGGTTGAGATTATTGATTTTGAGACTAATAATGTTGAAAAAACCTTGTCTATAGCAGGAAATTCAGAATTTTTAGAATTTTGTAATGAAAAAGGTGACAAAATTCCTAAATGTAATGAGAAAAAGCTTTATGTTTTATATGGACAAAATAAATTTATATTAAGAATAGTTTCTGCAGTTGGGAAAGTTGAAAATGTTTGAGAGAGAAAGACGAAATTAATATCATAATAAATATAATGAGATGAAGATGAGGTGACTTAAATTAATTTAGTAAATTATAAAATAAGGATTAGTTTAAGGAGGAAAGATTAAGCTTATGAAAACTCAGATAATCTCTCTTGATTGAGCTTATAAGATATTAAGGAAAAAACAAAAATGAAATCAAAAAAAGCAACAATTGGTGCAACAATGACTTGGGTATTAGCAACTATAATTATTTTAGTTGTTATGATTTTGTTTGTTTATGGGACAAAGGTTTTTGTATCCTCTGAATTAGTTCAAGATTTTTTAGGAAATCTTGGAAAATCTCCAGAAAAAAGTATGTTTTCTAGTGTAGATTCTGAACAAATGCTTTTAGCTTTATTACAGACTAAACTTGATGGAAAATTTATGAAAGATTATATTTTAGATGGAGAATATAGTGTTTTAAAGAATAAATTAAACCCTGTTTTAGAAGAATTATCTTTTATTAGTTTTGATATTTCTTTTAGAGAGGATGATAAGAAAGTTAGCCCTCATATTGGAGATGGGAATTTCTTTTCTAATTATGATAATGGTGGCCCTGCTGTTTCAGTATATACATCTCCAATTAAAAAAATTGATTTTTCAATTATGTATAAAAACGAATAAAATGAAAAACAAAAAAGCAGACATATCAATAACAATATTAGTAATCGCAGTTGTGGTTTTATGTACTGTAGCTTTGTTTAGTTTTTATCTTGTTTGGGATAAGATGTTTAGAGGAGGAATTAATCATTTTACCTTTTTGCAAGAAGTTTACAATACAGCAGAATCTGTTAAATATTCTGAGAATATTCAAGAGGGATTGTATGATAAGTATAATAGTGAGTATTATAAGAGTGTTAAGTCTAATGAAGAGGGTTTTACAATAAAAGAAAAATTTTTAGATGGAGATTTGAGTATAAAATATAATTTTAATAAAATTGAAAAAAAAATTCTGGATAAGAAAACTTAGAAGATTCTAGTTGATTAAAAATTCTAAGAGCTAAATGTTTTTATTTGTGTAAACATAAAAACATTTAAAAGTAAGATATGTTTGTATAGAATATAAAATTAAAATATAATTTGTAAAAAGGAGGTTATAATGGAAAGTAAAAAAGCTCAGAATCTTTCAATCACTACTATTATTCTTATTATATTAGGAATAGTTGTTTTAGTTGTGCTTATCATAGGATTTACACAAGGTTGGAATAGTGTTAAAGAATGGTTTACTGGTGGAAAAACTATTGCTCCTTATGTAACTCAATGTAGTCTTGCTTGTAC
>JAFCDH010000077.1 GCA_017609795.1 Candidatus Pacearchaeota archaeon
CTCTCTTAGCTATCTTATCTTTATTAGCTTCTCTGTAAGCTTTTAATCTAATTTTTGAACATTCTTTTGAACAACAAATTTGTTTATAATTTATTTGTTTAAATTCTTTCTTACAAATAACACAATTTTTCTTTTTTAAAGTATAATGTTTAATTCCTTCTTGATTATCACACCATTCTTTATATTTTTCTTTGAATTTGCAATTAGTTTGTAATTCCTTTAAAGAATGAGTTAAGGGTTCATTTAATTGTATTAATCTTAAATTTTCATTAACTTCTCTTATACAAATTGGTTTTTCAGTTATTTGTTGTTTCATTTTCAGTCCTCACAAAAAGAGTTAAGACTCAATCTTATTTCCTCTCCCTTGTTTAATATTATAACAATAATCACATAAAACTATTGCTCCATCTCTTTTAGTCATTCCACATTGAATCTTAATATCACAATTTAATATTTTATTAAATCCAACTTTTACTTTTCTTCCACATCCTATTTTCTGAACCATTTTATATTATCCCAAAAGCTTTTCTTCTTATATTTAATTAAATAATATTTTTCTTTAAAAGCATCATAATAAATTCTCCAAGAAAACTTATTAGTTTTTTTCATTAATTGCCTTTCACCCATTGCTTCTTTTCTTGTATTAAAATATATTCTTTTCATTTTTATTCTATCCCAATTAGATTTATTTACTTCCTACAATCCAACATACAACCCCTACAATAATTAATAACCCTGCAATAAAAAAAGGATTTATACCCATAAAAATTTAATTATCTTATCAATTGTATATAAATCTAAAGGGAGATAAATAAAAACAAATACAAAAACCATACTCCAATGAAAATTCAAAGAAATTGCTTGGCAAATTATTGCTATAAACATTCCAATTCCAAATAATATTCCTAATTCTCCTTTATGTTTTATAATCTTTTGTTTATTTTTCATTTTCACTATCACAAAATTAGATTAAACACAATCCCTCCTATGTGAGTTTCCTTCAAAACTATGAACTAAATTAAAAGTTAATCTATCCCATAAACTAAAAGACTTTCCACAAATCCAACAAGTGTCAAGATAATCATAAGAAACTTCTTTTCCTTCTTTCAAATCTTCAATGTTTTTAAGATGTCTTTTAGTTGCTTCCAAACTTTTCTGTGGTATTTTATCCTCCATTTTCATTTTACTTTAAAAGACTAAACAGGACAATAAATGTCCTCTCCCTCCTTATAACAAGTTCCATAACCTTCAACATAAACTGAATTAATCATATAACAATTAAATCCTTCACAAATCAAATTAGATTTTGTATCCTTAAATATACTATTTGTATTTTTAGTGAAGTTTTTATTAATTATTTCTTTCCTTAATTCAGCACACATTTTTGGACATTTTAAATTTGTAAAAGAATCCCTAAACCCTTTTTTAGGACATCCCCTTATACATAATTCATAATCAGTTGTTTGATTTTTTATAGATGAAGGTAATAAATAAAATAAACAAAAACAAAATCCAACAATAGCGAAAGCTATTGCAAATGCAACCATTCCATCTCCTATTGTTGTATTTCCCATTTTCACTTCCAATTTTTAGATTTAATTTAACTCTTCAATATTTATTTCAGTTTTATGTTGATGAATTATTTTATCAATCCCAGATAACTTTTTATCTAACTTTTCATCTGCTTCCTTGCTAAACCTTTTTATCATTCCACTATATCTATATCTTTTGATTATTTTATTTAATTCAAAATTAGTAATAAGCTCTTTTCTTCTTAAAAAATCTAAAACAAGATAAGTTTTATGTTCATTAATATTCTCTTTCTCTTCTTTAAGCAATCTATTCAAAGTTTCAATTTCTTTTTGTTGTGCCTTAATTCTTTTTTTTACATCAGAATATTTACCTGCTTTAGTTAATAATTTAATTTTATCTCTAAGCATTTTGAATTTCCCTTCCAATTTTTCATATTCTTTTTTATTTACCATATTTATTCTATCATTCGCAAGTGCAAATTTATTTGCTCTTTTCCTCCAATTCTTTTTTTACTTTCTTAATTTTCTTTAATAAATTTCTTACTTGTTCAATAGCTTCTTCCTTAAACATATCCTTAGAAAACACAGTTTGTATTTTTCTGAAAAATGGAATCTTTGCTCCATATTTCTTTTTAAATTCCTTAACAGTTATATTCAATTCATTCTTTTCTTCTTCTAAAACTTTAACTGAATTGTTATAAGTATCTCTATATAGTTTTTCAAAAAACTTGATTAAACATTCTGGTGAACAAAAACTAAATTCTTCATTTTCATCATTTTTATAACCTCTACCATAATTATCATAATCATCTGGTTGTTCTTCTGAAACTCCATTATAAATTGCCCCTTCTGTATAATCATGAAATCTATTACCTCTCCCAATTCTAATATTTTTATACAAGGTAGTAACTCCAAAATCATACATACTTTCTATTTCCTTCTTACAGTTATCGCAAATTCTTTTATATTTTTTTACCATTTTCAGTATTCATTCTAA
>JAFCDH010000035.1 GCA_017609795.1 Candidatus Pacearchaeota archaeon
CCATTATCTTTTAGTTCTTTAGTTGCTTGAATAACTGAAGCGACATCATGTCCTCTATTTACAAATTTATAGATTTTATCATCTAAACATTGAACACCAAGTTCAACCCTTGTACATCCAAATTCTAATATTCTTTTTATTGTTTTTTTATTTATTGAATCTGGTCTTGTTTCAATACATAATGCAACACATCTATGTTTAGAATTTTCATTTAGTTTTTTAGCTTGTTCTAAGGTTTTAGAAATTTTATTATTAAAAGCATCATAACAACTTTTAATAAAATTATATTGATATTTTATTGAATATTCTAAAAAATTTCCGCCCATAACTATAAGTTCTATTTTTTGAGTTGGATGATTCATTAATTTAAATGCTTTTAATCTTGATTTTATTTGTTCATAAGGGTTGTATTTTAGTCTTATAGCTCTTAATACAGGAGGAGATTTAGGTGTGTAAGACTGTGGAACTTTTAAACTTGGGCAATATAAACATGTTCCATGTTTGCATTTTTTTGGTTTACACATTACTGCAATTGGTGTAACTCCTGCTAAGGTTTTGCTTGGCTTTCTTATTTCTCCTTGTTTTGGTAATTTCATCTTTTACTTCCTAAAAGATGAAGCTCAAAAATTTTTAATTTTTGTTGTTTCATTTTTAAACTTCTCTCTTATTTAATATAATCTAATATCTTAATGTATGATAATGAGATGTTCTTCTGTTCTTAAGCTAATCATTGTAAGGCCTTATCTTATCATATCTATCTTGTTTTATGCTTATAAGATTTAAATATTAGTTTATTTCAGTATAAATTAATACCTAGAGTAAGGTTTAAAAACCTTGTTTATTTGCTAAAAATATGAAAGTTAAAATTAGGGGTTATCCCCATCACTAGAACTAAAGAAAATAATTTTAGCTTGGCTTCTAATAACATTTTTATACCTTTTATCCCTATTATGCTTGTAAATAAATATGGCGATTGTAGTTCAGTGGCAGAATGTGCGGTTGTGGTCCGTAAGACGAGGGTTCGATTCCCTCCTCTCGCTTCAAACTTTCTTAGAAAGACAAGTTTGAACAAAGAATTAACTTTTCTGAAAAAAGTTAAGTCAAAAGCTAACTCAGGAGGAATTGAAATTGAGGTAAATTAAAATGGAAACAGTAAAAGGATTTAGAGATATTGAAGCAAGTAAAAGGATTCTTATAAGAAACTTAATAGGGGAAACCTTTAAACTTTATAATTTTGAACCAGTTGAAACTCCAATAATTGAATATAAAAAATTTGTTAAAGGAGAAAATCCCGATGATGAGGCAATTTCAGATATTTTTAAACTTCAAGATAAAGGCAAAAGAAAACTTGCTTTAAGATATGAATTTACTTTTCAATTAAAAAGATTAATGAAAAACAAAAAATTACCTTTTAAAAGATATCAAATAGGAGAAGTTTTTAGAGATGAACCTATCACAGGAAATAGATTTAGGCAATTTACACAATGTGATGCAGATGTTGTTAGTAGCAATATTAAAGATGAAGCTGAAATTTTAAAAATAGCTTCAGATATTTTAAATAAATTAAAGATTAAATTTATTATTAATATTAATAATAGAAAATTATTAAATGAGGTTTTAGATGATTTAATGATTAGAAATAAGAAGGCTGTTATAAAAGAAATTGATAAACTTGACAAACTTTCTGAAGCAGAAATTAGAAAAAATTTAAAAAAATATAAAGCAGATAAAATTCTTAGTGTTTTTAAAAAACCAGAGTCTTATTTTAAAAAATATAAAGCTTATTCTGAGATTGAGGAATTGAAAAAAGCTTGTAGATTATATGGTGTGAAAGTGAATTTTCAAGCTTGTTTAGCCCGCGGATTATCTTATTATAATGGAACAGTTTTTGAAATAAAAACTTCTAAAATAAAAGAGACAATTGCTGCTGGAGGAAGTTATCTTATAAATAATATTCAATCTACAGGTATTTCATTTGGATTAGATAGACTGGAAATGTTATCAGATATTAAAGTTTTAAATAAAAAAATATTAATTATATCATTAAATCAAGATAAAAAAGCAATAAGTGTTGCTAAAAAGATTAGAAAACTTGGAATAGTTTGTCAGATTATGTATGGAAAGCCAGGCAAGGCTTTAGAATATGCAAATAGTTTAAAAATTCCTTATGTAATTTTTATAGGTGATGAAGAAGTTAAAAAGAAGAAAGTAAAGATTAGAAATATGAGAAGTGGGAAGGAGAAGCTTATTTCTGAAACTCAGCTTGCAAATCTTCTATAAAAGGAGGGTCTTTTTTTATTACTATCTTACTTGTTAATATTTCATTTTTATCTCCAAGATAAACTATTAATCCCCCTTTTCTTTCATATGTTTTTTCTCTAGCTATTTCTTCATTCCAAAAATCTTCTGCATCATGATTATGAGGATACATAAATTTGTATCTATTATATTTATCTCCAAGTTTTGTTATTGTTATTTTAGATAAATACTTAAATTTTTTTAATTCTAGTGAATCTGTTTTGTCTGTTCTAAACCAATTTTCAGTTATGCAGTTTCTATCATCAATTCTAAAATATAAAAAAACTATTCCAGGTTTTGTTGTATAACTTACAGTTTCTTCTTTCATAGTTTTTAGCAGATAATTTATTATATAAAACTTGGTTTAGTATTATTTTTATAACCTTCTAATCACTATATCTATCTCCTTTTCTAATAGCATCTTGCTCTAAATATTTTCTGATTTTAAAGAAATCTTCTAGAGGATTTATAGAGGATTTTCCGATGATTTTTTTCATTCCTCATACCAATCCTCTCTTTCAAGCCATTGATTTCCAAGTTTTGCTAAATCAAAACCATTAACAATTCCATCATTATTTGAATCAGCTGTGAGAGTTTTTGGTTTTTGGATTGGTTTTGCTAAAAATCCAAATCTATAAATATTATCTTCAAAATAACCCTGTCCAATAATCTGGCCTTTAATATTAATATCACTAGCAGCATATAAACGAGTCCATCCTGAATCTTCTGGAATTAAGGTATCAAGAAAGGTTGTTTCTCCATTTTCATAAATAAAAGGTCTGGCTTTAACAGATGTATTACCAACAACTTGTTCAAGATCATTAACTGCATTAGCTGAACCTGGACCTCCGGGCAGTTGGATAGCAATTCCTTCTTTCCATAATCCTGGATACAATTTTGGGGGATTGTATTCATATTGTCCAACAATTGTTCCATTATTATTAATATCATAAGCTTTCCATAAACCATCAATTCTTGTTGTAACTCCGTCTTTCCATAAAAACCCATAATGATGATCTTCAATTAAATAACCAACCACCCAACCATTATCATTAATGGATTTAACTTTAAAATAATAACCTATTGAAACATTAATATCAATTGTTTTTCCATTTCTATAAAGAACACTTTCTCCTAAAACCTCTCCTTTGTTATTTAAATCAATTCCATTAATGTCAATATCTTTTGAGTCATTGATTTTATATACTATATTTCTCGCAAGTATATCCCCCCACTTATTGATTTTACTTGTAGCATTAAGAGGAAAATCGAATTCTCTAAACTCTCCATCTTTATAAAAAAAGTTTTTTCTCCAGATGGTTGGATCAACCCCTCTTATTGGATTTTCATCTAAACATGCGTAAGTCCCAAGAATAGCTCCATCATCATTGATACAATATGATTCACTACTATTACAATTAGGGTCTGGAGGGAGTAATCTTATTATTTCGTATTCTGTTGCTTTCACACTTCCAGTTAAAGCTAATCCAGCTCCTAAGGTTATTGCAACTTTTTTCATTCCCTTAATTATTTTCTCCAGAACCATTTCATTCCCCATACCAATCCTCTTTTTCAAGCCATTGATTTCCAAGTTCTGCTAAATCAAATCCATTGACTATTCCATCATCATTTAAATCAGCTGTAAGAGTTTTTGCCGCAGGTTTTAATAAAAATGCTTTTTGAAAGCTACCTGTTGCATCGCAATGTGTTCTATACCTATTTATACATCCTCTTCCAGAAACCCACCCCAAATCATTAATGTTATTGGCATAACTTAATCTATAAAAATCATCCTTTTCATTAGCTCCTTCAGGAAGATAAATATTTAGATTAGTAGCTATTTCATTTTCTAAAATAATTGCATTTCTCCAACTTCCTTTAGCTCCAGCAATCTGCCCTTTATTATTAATATCAAATATCTTATCTAAATAAGAAGATAAATCTTCATATATTTTATTTCTCCAAATGCATGGCTTATAAATTAACTTAAACTTTCTTAAAGGAATATAAGTTGCATATCCTATAATTTCATTAGAATTATTTATTTTTATAGCAGAACCTCCTACAAAATGTTCAGGAATCGGAAGATGAGTAATTTCTCCATTTTCCCAGATAAATGGGATATTATTATAAGGAACTTCATCATTTGTATCTATAACCCCCACAAAAACATCATACTTATTAATACTATAACCTATATAAGTATCATCGCTATCTTCTGCAATCCTTTTGGTTCCTCCTGACCTTTTAAATCTATAATGCTCTTTTCCAACAACATGTCCTTTGTTATTTATATCAAATGCTTCAAAACCCAATGGAATTGAATTTCCCTCACCTCCCTTAAAAGTATAATAAATATAACTTTCTTTAAACTCTCCAGTCTCCTTATCTTCTTCTCTTAAAAGAATATCACCTTCATCATCTGAAATTCCTGTGGCTTTTCCAAAAAAATCATCTGGGAGATATCCTAATGTATAAAAAATACCATCCCTTAATAAAAATGGTTTTTTTAAAGTTATTGCAAAATCCCCTCCTCTTCCACTAATTAAGGTATAATATCCAACAGCTTCTCCCTTGTTATTGATATCATTTATATGAGTCTCATGATGATAACCTATAATAGGAAACTTAATTTTTTCTAGTCCATATTCATCTGCCTTAACACCCCCAACTAAAACAGATGCACCAATAACCGCAGAATAACCAATACTTTTTAGCACCCCCTTTGTTTTCTTAATTGTATTTTTTAATTTATTTTCTAAACCAGTAAATTTCATATTTTATTAAAGTATTTAACATATTTAAAGATAATGGGGGTTATATTATCACATATTAGAATAATTACATCAAAAAAACTACTCAAAAGCTGTATCTCCTATTGATTCTATATATGTTTTAAGATATTGTTGAAGTTTAGGGAAAACTGTTCTAGGATTAACATAACTTTTACCACCAAGTTCTTTCATTTTGCGTAATGCCCTATTATTTCCAGAAAGTCTGATATTAATCTTAAATCCAGATCTATCTACAATATCTAAATTAGATTCTGGAAATGAATAAGATTGAATACCCTTACACAAAGGCAGTGGTTGAACACAAGTTTTAATCATTCCATCTCCTTGTGCAAAACTAATATTTCGCATTATTGATCTACCTCCAAAAAAGGAAGGATTACACCATTTTCCTTTAACAGATAAATATGCTTGTTTTACAACACTTGCTGATTGGATTCCTCCTAATTTATTAAACTCATCATTCAAAGCATGGCTTAATCTTTTATTAAATGAAGAATGATTAAAATTGTCATCTGGATTAATAACAGATTTTGCAACATAACCTCCAAAAGAATCTGAAGGCAAATCTTCCCATGAAAAACCACTTGAAGCCCCAAAAAGACCTCCTAATAACCCAGAAGCTTCATAACAAATAGAATTACAATGAGCAAAATATGCTCCTAATTCAATAGAAACTTCTCTAGTAATCTTTTCTTTTTCTATAGGATTTAAATTATCCCAATTAAAAGGATAAGAAAGAATTTGTGCCTCTCCTTTATGAGTTTTCCCATTAAAATTAATTTTAGTTCCTCTTTTTTTAATAACATGATAAGTTGCTGCAGCATATTTATTTGTTCTTCTTCCAAACTTTTTTCCATGAGCAACATCAAAATTTCCAAATCTACAATTAAATATTTGACCTCTTCCAGAAAATATTCCTTGAGATCCTTTAAAATCAGTTACTCCTGTTGGAAATGGTGGAGAACCCATACCTCCACAACCTATCTCAGCAAGACTAAGTAAACTAAGACTTCCATATTTTAAGAAATTTCTTCTGCTTTCTACTTTTTTTTGATTAACCTTTTTTTCTAACATATCTTAATAAAAAATTAAAAAAAGAGTATTTAAAGATTCTATCAGTTAATTCTATATATTTAATATATTACTTTGTATCCCCTACTAATTGCATCATCTTTTATATGATTCATAATTTTAGGGAAATCTGTTTTAGGAATAATCTTTTCTGATTGTTTAGCAATTCTTAAAATTTCATTTCCTTGTTTTCCTTTTGGAGTAATAGAGATTTCAACTTCAAATCCATATTTATTTGTTTGATTAAAATTAGGAACAGGACATGCCCAGATTTTAACTCCTTTACATTTAGAGGTTGGAGGAACAGGAGGAGTAACAAATCCATCATCATAACCTAAATCTAATGTTCTAATATTCATTTTACTTTTAAATCCTTTTCCATTAAACCAGTCACCTTTTATATTTTTTATTGATTGTTTTGTAACTTTTAATGGTTGAACATCTAGTCTATTATATTCTTTATTTAAAATACTTTGAAGGGCTTTTTGAAATTTGCCTCCTTTTTGAAGAGCTAAACCTCCTACATAACATCCAAAAGTATCTGAAAATCTATCTTCCCATGAAAAAGCAGAATTAAATTCAGGGATAAATGAGTAAGTTGAATAACCCAAATAAGTTAGTGTTTCATGCCAAATTGACATTGTATAAGCTAAATTTTGTCCTATTTCAATAGAAGTATTTTTTACTATTTCTTCTCTTTTGTTTTCATTTAAATTTTTCCAATTACTAGGATAAATAAGACTAATATTATATTCTCCAGGTTCTCTTCCTTTAAATGAAAATTTATTGTTTTTATTTTTTAAATTAGTAGATGATTTTTTTGCAAAATATTCTGTCCATTCTGCATATTTTCTTACATGTGCTTGATCAATATTCCCTGCCTTGCATGTATATGCAATTCCTCGTTGTTTTTTAGCTGCATTTTCTCCTAAATAAGAAGTTATTATTGTTTGATTTGGTGCACATCCAAGTCTTCCTCCAGGTCCAGGTAAATTAATTCCACATCCAGAAATTCCTAATAATCCAGAAAGCCCAAGAACTCCAGATTTTAAAAGCTCTCTTCTATTAATATATTTTAATTTATTAATTCTCTTTTCTAACATTATTATTAAAAGACTCAAAAAACAATATTTAAACATTATTTCAATAAAAGATAGATATACTAAAGGTTATTTTTATCTAATAAAAATAGTAATATTATTTTTTCTTCTTCTTTTTAAATCTATTATCATTCATATATCTCTATTAGGTATTATCTCATTTTGTCCAGTAATTCTTTTCATTCCTCTTCCACCTTTAGAATTTCCAGTTATTTTAACATCTATTTTAAATCCATATTTTTTTGCAACATCAAGATTAGGAGCAGGAACTAAAAAAGGATTAACATTCCCGCATTTAGATAATTTAGGAATGCACGGACTAACAAATCCGTCATCATTTCCAAAATCAAAATTTCTCATCCACATCTGCCCACCCCAAAAAGAACCTTTTGCACTATACCATTCTCCTGCAACAGATTTTGCTGCAGCTTTTGAATCACTTGCAGATAAAATATTTAACTCCCTAAATTTTCCTGCAAGAAAATGACTTATATTTTTATTAAATGTAGAATGTTTAAAATTGGTTTCTGGTTTAATTACAAATCCAGCAGAATCAATCCCAAAAGCATCACTATATCTATCTTCCCATGAAAATGCACTTGAATATTCTGAAACCCATGGTTGTTTTTTAAATCCAAACCATCCTGAGGTTTCATAACAAATAGAATTACAATGAGAAAAATACTGCCCTAATTTAATAGACATTTCATTAATAATTTTTTCCTTGTTATTTGCATCAATTTTATCCCAATTTGACGGATATGTTACATAAGCCAAACAAGTAGTAGGGTTATTTCCATGAAAATTAATTAAATTCCCTCCTTTTTTTAAAACATTATATGTTCTGCTTGCATGAAGATTTGCTTTTCTTGCAAATTTTTTTATATGGGCAATATCCATATGTCCTGTTCTACAACTATATACCATCCCACGCCAGGCATATGCTCCTCCAGGTCCTTTATAATCAGTTGCTCCTGTTGGATGAGGTGGTGAGCCGGTTCTTCTCAAAAGAATACTTGTACATCCACTTGACCCAGCCAAAATTCCACTGAGAACTGCAACACAACAGGTTTTTTTTAGACCCTTTTTAATCTTACCTTTTTTTTCTAATAATTTTTCTAATATCATCTCTTAGTAAAAAATCCTAAAGTAATATTTAAAGATTATATTGATTAATTATATCTGTTTAAAAGATAAAAGAGGATTATGTTTGGTCTAAATCTCCATTTTCATCTAAATAATAGCTTTCTTTTGGTTCTTCTTCTATTTCTAAACCTAAATCATCAATTAGTTCTTCTTCTATTTTGATTATTTGTCCAGTTAAATAAGAAGTATAAGAATCTTTAACTTTTCTAAATCCAAAAAATCTTCCTCCTGGTTTAGTAGTATCCATCTCCTTATTTTCAAGTTTGTCCATTAATTTAAGTGCTTTTTCTTTTTTAATTTTTACCTCTTTTGAGAGGTTAATGCCATATTTGTTAGCAATCTCTTTTAAATCTTTACCTGAAATATAAATATATAAATCTCCTTTTGCTATTGAATCTGCTTCATTAGATAAATAATTTCCTCTAATAATATATCTACTATTTTTAGATTTATAAACTTCCATAAAGTATGAATTTTAGAATCCTTTATAAAAATTGTTAGTATTGAAGATATGTTTTTATATTTACTAAACTAATAACTTATAAAATACTTATATCTTATAAGCGTAGAATGAGATGGAGATGATGAGATTAAGCTACTCAGATAATAAAGCCCTGAGATTTATAAGGATTCCAGTTAAATAGAATATAATTAAAATGCAAAAGAAAATAAAGTTTTATTCATTATGGTTTTTGTTAGTTAATATAATTGTATTTATATTACAAATAAGTTTTAGTGAATTTACAGAAAAGTTTGTGTTAAATGCTAATGCATTAAATGGAGAATATTGGAGGTTTATAACTGCAATATTTTTGCATGGAGGAACTATGCATTTGTTTTATAACTTATTTGCATTGTTCTTTTTTGGAATTGCTTTGGAAAAACTAATAGGAAGTAAAAAATTCTTGTTTGTGTTTTTTATAAGTGGAATTGTTGCAAATATTATTAGTGTTAATTTTTATCCTAGTTCTCTTGGTGCAAGTGGGGCTATAATGGGAATTATTGGAACTTTAACAATAATAAAACCTTTAATGATGGTTTGGGCATTTGGAATGATTTTACCAATGTTTCTTGCAGCTATCTTATGGGTGGCTGGAGATATTTTTGGAATTTTTATGCCAAGTAATGTTGGGAATATTGCGCATTTATCTGGGATTGGAATTGGGTTTTTATTAGGATTAGTTTTTAGAAATTATATTAAGAAAAAAACAAGAAAAGTAAAAAAGATTATTGTTTCTGATTATTATATGACAGGATGGGAAAAAAGATATATGAAGTAAAAAAATAAATTTTAGTATTTTATAAGTTGTAGATAAAACAGTTATGGGTTTTTAGAAGAATCTTTTATATTGAGAAAATCTTCCAGTTGTTCTTTCTCTTGTGTAATCTTCATACCTTATTAAGGGATAATGATTTGTTTCAGGGTTTTTTTTAAGCCCTTCTTGTTTACATCTTTTTTCAAGTTCTTGTAATTGAGTGTAAAATTCATTTCTATCAAGTTTATCCTTAATTAATTTATATGTGTTTTGAGCTTTTTCTTTAAATCTTGGATTTAAAGAGTAATCTTCTAAATTTTGTTCTAGTTCTTTTGATTGCCTTTGTATTTGTGTTAATAAGTTTGGGGAAGGATTATCTTTGGTTTTTAAATATATTTTTAGACTCTGTTCAAGAGCTTTTAAATATGTTTCAACATAATCTTGAGACGAGGTGTTTATAATTAATTTTCTGTATTTACTAACAGGAAAAGAAGGTCTTTTTATATGATCTTTTTGAGATGGGTTTAAGATAGATTTTTTATCTCTTCTAAATATGTTGTTATTTTTTCTTCTGTGTTTTTTTGGCCTCTCTCTTTTTGCTATTCCAGATCTTCCTTTTGTACTTGACATTTGTTTTAAATGGTGTGTTTGGTTTTTAAGTATTACTATAATTTATGATATCTTTTCAGAAAGCTTTAAATACTATAGTAACTATTCGTATACATATGGTTACTAATAAAGAAACAACTGTTAAGGTAAGTAAATGGTTAGTTGATGAGATTGATAAATTTATTAATAAGAGTATGAAAAATGCTTCTGATTTTCCTTCTAAGAGGAATTTTGTAGATAGAGCAGTTATTGGGCTTTTAGAAGAAAGAGGGATAAATTTAAATGATAAATGAAAGGAGAATAAATATGAATATAAATGAACAAGATTTAATAAAAGCAAGAAATCTTTTAAAACAGTTAGAAAATGCTAAAGAATCTGTTTTTGAAAAAGCTCAAAGATTTTTTATTATTCAAGAATCTTTGTTAAGGGTTAGGGTAGGAAGGTGATGGAGTAGCTTGATTATGATTAGAAATACTAAGGAAACCGAGTGCTATTTAGATATAAAGCAGAATAATCCTATAAATAACATAAAACCAACTTATAATTCCATGTAAAATTGCCCATAAAATAGAATTATTTTGAGTGTAAGATAATATCATTGCAAGAGCAGAGCCAAATACACAAAATCCTCCTCCATTGCATTTCCATTTTTCTTTTTTGTTTTGTTTAACACATCTTCTAATAGCTTTATCAATATTATTTACCTTTATATTAATATCAAGATCTTTTGGTTTTTGTATTTTTCTTTCTCTTTTTGCTGGTTTTCTTGTTGGCATGTTCTTAGTAAAAAAGAATAGTTTTTAAAAGTATGCCCCTGCCGTAAGCAGAGTAGAATTAATGGTGCTCTTTTTATTTAGTAAAATTAATAAGGGAGGATCTTATATAAATGTTATGATAAA
>JAFCDH010000036.1 GCA_017609795.1 Candidatus Pacearchaeota archaeon
GATTAGTAAGGCAATAGAA
Organism: Candidatus Pacearchaeota archaeon; assembly: GCA_017609795.1. GTDB lineage: Archaea > Nanobdellota > Nanobdellia > Pacearchaeales > GW2011-AR1 > ARS1285. The sequence goes on from JAFCDH010000036.1 coordinate 20, forward strand.
GCTGCATTAAACCAAAAAACAAATCTGGATTATGATATAATAATCAGTGCTCCAGATAAAAAAACTCTTGAGATAGCTAAAAAATATTCTAAAAACAACTTTAAAAAAGCACAAGATTATACTTGGAATATTATTAATGATAGATATGTAAAAGAGTATGAGGGATTACTGAAATCTGGAAATTAAAAATATATTATAAAACCAATATCTTAATGAAATATCAAGATACACAATCAAGAGATTAAGTTATTCAGATAATCAAGCTTTGAAAAACAGATATGTGAAGCTTGATTGAGCTTATCAAATATTAGTTAAAAATTAAACAAAAACAAAAAATGAAAATAATTTTAATATCTACAGCAACATTTCCTTCAGATCAAGGAATAAGAACAATCTCTTCTGTTTTAAAAGAACAAGGGCATAAAGTAAAACTAATCTTTATGGCTTTAAGTGAAGATTATTCAAGAAATTACACAAGATCAGAATTATCACAACTAGCAAAAATTTGTAAAAATGCTAATTTAATAGGTATAAGCTCATATGCATCAACAGCTAAAAGAGCTTCAAGAATAATTTCTTTTTTAAAAAAAAGATTTAATGTTCCTATTGTTTATGGAGGAGTTCATGCAACTATTTCTCCTGAAGATTGCATTAAATATTCAGATATTGTTTGTGTTGGAGAAGGAGAAGGAGCAATTGTTGATTTAACAAAAGCTCTTGAAAAAAATAAATCCATAAATAAAATTAAAAATTTATGGATAAAAAGAGGAAATAAAATCATGAAAAATCCAGTTAGGAGAATAATAGATAATGTTGATACCTTGCCTCTTGCAGATTATGATATAGAAGACCATTATATTTTAGAAAATACAAAGTTAAGAAGATTTAAAGAAGAAGATCTTGCAGGGCAGATTTTCTTTTTAACAGGTAGAGGATGTCCTTATGGATGTGATTATTGCAGTAATAGTTTTTTTAATGAATTATACAAAGGAAAAAGAAAACAAATTTTAAGATGGCATTCACCAGAATATATTATTAAAGGAATTTTGTTTTTAAAAAACAAGCTTCCAAGTTTAAATTATTTTGATATAAGAGATGATACTTTTTCTCTTAGACCAATATCTGATATTAAAAAATTCTGTGATTTATATAAAGAAAAAGCAAAAATGAGATTTAAATGCTTAGGAGATCCAAGAACCATCACAGATGAGAAAATTAAATTATTAGTAGATGCAGGATGCACAGATATCATTATAGGAATACAAGGAAGTGAAAGGGTAAATAAAGAGATTTATCATCGAGCTCAAACAAATGCAGATGTTTTAAGAGCAGGCAAAATATTAAATAAATACAAAGATAAGCTTGCAGTTATGTACGATGTTATAGCTTGCAATCCTTATGAAAAACCAGAAGATATAATTGATTTAATCCGTCTTTTACAAAAGATTCCCAAACCTTATTTTTTATCAATAAATAATCTTGTCTTTTTTCCAGGAACAAAACTTGATAAAAGAGCAAGAAGAGAAGGATTAATTAAAAAAGAAACAGATGCAGCTTATCAATTAAATTATTGGGATAGAAGCGCACATATTTTATTAAAAAGAAAAAATATGTATTTAAATTTAGTCTTAAATCTAATGAGAGGAGTTGTAACAGAAACAAGATTTGGAATTATGCCAAATTCATTAATTAATTATCTCTTAGATAAGAAAAGAATCAATAAAAATATAAAAAACCTCTTTCCCACTTTACTAGCTTTAAAGAGCCTTAGTGTTTTTGATATAGTAAGAGAAAGAGTATTAAAACCAACTTATAGAAGCTTACCAGTAAGCTTTAAGGTCTGGTATGATAAAGTTAGGTATCATGTTTAGAATGATATAAGTATTTCAATTTAACCATAAGATTTAAATACCTATCAATTGATATGTATATATATGCAACAATTAAAACATAAAGATAATGAAAGAGAAAAAATTTTGAGATTGTTCCGTTCCCCTACCTTAGAGACTGTTAAAATGGTAGAAAAAACAATCAAAGAAAATAGTGGGGAATTCAAAAAGACACAAATCTGGGAAAAACTTCCAAGAAAAATAATGTGGCCCACTTATTTAGTAATCTTAAATTATTTGGAAGAAATTAACAAAATAATAACAAGAGATGATGGGATTATTACATATATTTGGAATCCAATATTATTAAAAAAAGTTCTTCACCGAAAACATTATTAATTATTATTCTTTTAAACTATTTACAATGAAAAAAGAAGTTAGTATTGTATTTATCGATGATAAACTTGAACAAGAATTTCTAAATTTATCTGAAGAAGATTTTTTAAAGAAGAGAATTAAGTATGTAATAGAGAGGATTAAAGAAAATCCTAGTTTTGGAAGACCAATTGCAAAGAGATTAATCCCAAAAGAATATAGAAATCAAGGAGTCAATAATGCTTTTTGGGTTGAACTAAGTAAGGGAATGGGTTGGAGGTTAATTTATTCATTAACTCACAAAGGAGAAGCTAAAATAATTGCAATTATTTTAGAATGGTTCACTAGACATAAGGATTATGAAAGAAGATTTGGTTATTGATAAGTGGGTATTATGTTTGATTCTCATAAACACTAACATCCTTAACATTAGAAAATCTAAAGCCTTTTTTCCTTGCTTTACATCCTCCACAAATCCCACAATGAATAGGAATTTCATTTTCTCCATCTTTTTTAGATTTTCCTCCAATATAACAACTATAAGTGTTCTGTAAATCAACACCAAGTTGTTTTGCTAATTCAATTATTTCTTCTTTATCTTTTTGTAAAAAAGGTGCAATAAATTTATAATTTCCATCTTGAACACAAAATTCAGCTGTTTTATTCATTTGTTCAAGAAATTCAGGAGTTGTGTCTTTAAATTGCAATTCTCCTTCATATTTTATTCCTAAATAAATATCATATTTTTGTTCTTTTGAAATAAATTCAGATTCAGCAAAAGCTAATCCAATCAATAAAAATAGAGCATTTCTACATGGAACATACCAAGAAATTAATTCATCTTCTTCTTTAATTTCTCTAATATCTTTAACTTCAGTTTCTTCAATTTTTTTGTTAATTAAAGAGGTGCTTATCTTTCCTAACCATTTAACATCAATAATTCTTAAATCAGCATTAAGTTCTTTAGAAAGTTTTCTTACGCAAAATAATTCCTCTTCTAATGCTCCCTGTCCATAATCTAAGAAAACAATCATTAAATTTTCAATTTTTTTGATTTTTTTCAGATAATGTGTTAATACTACACTATCTAATCCTCCAGAACACAATACAATTGCATTAGCCATATCAAAATAGCATTTTATAGAGTATAAAAAACTTTATATAATCAGGTTGTAGTATTTTCTTATGGTACAAAAAAAGGTTTTAGAATTAAAAGAAGGAGATATAATCCTTGTTTATGGAGATAAGGCAATCGTTAAAAAAATAGAAAGCTCTGGAAAAGGAATTAAACAAGGAAAAGTTAAATGTAGAATAGAGGCTGAAACAATAGATGAAAAAAAATCAATTGTTGTTATAAGATTAGCAGAAGAGATGATAGAAACAGAATGATCAATATAATTATAAGTTCTTATGGAGAACCTAATGCAACTTCAAAGGCAATAGATTGTTTTTTAAGTCAAAAGACTAAAGAAAAATTTCAAATAACTATAATAGATCCTTTCCCAAAAACAGAAGAATTTTTAAATAAAAAATATAAAAATAAAATAAATTTTTTTTTAGATCCAGGAGAAGGTAAAAGTTATGCTTTAAATATTTTCTTAGAAAGAATTTTTTCTAAAGATAAAAAAGATATTATAATTTTAAGTGATGGAGATGTTTATGTTTCAGAAAACGCAATAGAAGAGATTATTAAGTCATTTAAAGATGAGAAAGTTGGATGTATAAGTGGAAAACCAACTTCTTTAAATTCAAGAAAAAATAAATTTGGATATTGGTCTCATCTTTTATTTGATGGCATTGATAAAGTAAGAAGGAGATTGTCTTATGAAAAAAGATTTTTTGAAGCCTCAGGATATTTATATGCAATTAGAAATGGAATAATGAAAGGATTTTCATTAGAATCTGCAGATGATATTGTTATTTCAGATCTTTTTTGGAAAAAAGGGTATAAGATAAAATATTTGTCCAAGGTAGAAGTTTATGTTTTAAATCCACAAAATTGGAAGGACTATAAAATTCAAAAAATCAGGAATATAAAAGCACACGAAAATGTAAGCAAAGTATCAAAAAAAACTTTAAGAACAAAATCTTTTTTTAATGAAATAAAACAAGGATTTTTATTTTCTATTAAATATCCAAAAAATCTTAAAGAGTTTATATGGACTTTAGAGTTAATTTTTACTAGATTATATATTTATCTAATAACTTTCTATGAGATAAAATTAAAAAAACAAACTTATTCAGATGGATGGAGAAGAGATGAAATAAAATCAACAAAACCTTTAGATTAATTTTTCTAATTCTTTTTTTAATGCTTCTATAGATTCAACAATATGAACACAACCAGCAATAATAACACTAATATCTGCAATAGATTCTTTTATTTTTCTATCTGTTTTTAATCCAATAACTTTTTTATTAATTGCTTGAGCATATCCCATTTCCCAAGCAGTTCCTGCTCCAATACAAATTCCATTTAAAATTCCAACCATAATATCACATTTATTAATCTCTTCTAAATCTTTTTTAGAAATATATTTAATCTTGTCTTCATCTCCTTTATACAATCCAGCATCTCTATGTGGAAGAAAAGTTTCAAACCCAAAACTTTTACACATCTTATCTATTTTTTCTAAAAATTCTCTATTCTCCTTAGTACATAAAGGGCCTGCAATATAAATCTTCATATGATTTTTATGTATAATCTCTATTTTAAAGTTTGCTAAATTGAAATATATAATAAATCCTACATAATCTTTTAATATCTTGTTTTTAATCATAAATAATGAAGTGGAATAAAAAATGCAGGTTTTTTGATGAAAGATATGCTTGTGATACTTTAACTAGTGAAAATTATAAGTCTTGTGAAGAATGTAGATTTGCACAAGAATACTCAAAAAAAATATTAATAATCAAATTAGGAGCAATAGGTGATGTTTTAAGAACAACATTTATTTTACCTCTTTTAAAAAAGAAATATGGTTCAGAGTCTCTTATTTATTGGATGACTAATCCAATCTCAGTTGATTTTCTTAAAGATAATAATTTAATAGATAAAGTTCTACAATATAATCTTGAAAATGCTATGAGAATTCAACAAGAAAAATTTGATATTTTATTTGCATTAGAAATAGATACTCCCTCAACTTTATTAGCTAATTTAGTTAAAGCAGATGAAAAATATGGTTATTTTTTTGATAATGGAACAACTTCTTGTTTTAATCAAGGAGCAGAAGCTTATCTAAAAACAGCATTTCTTAATCATATAAAGATAAAAAACAGAAGAACATATCAAGACCTTATATCTAAAGCCTGTAAATTAGATTATAATAAAGAAAAACCTATGCTTAATCTAACTGAAAAAGAAATGAAATTTGGAGAAGAATTTAAATTAAAACATCAGTTATCTCATACAGACAAAATAATAGGAATAAATATAAGCTCTTCAGATAGATGGGCTTCACGATTTTTTTCCAATACAAAAATAAAACAATTAGTAAGAAAATTATATAACAAATATAAGATAATAATTTTAGCAGGTCCAGAAGAGATTGAAAAAAGACAACAATTAATCAAAGAATTAGAACAAGAACAGATTTTTATAATCTCAAACAATCCTAAAAATACATTAAAAGAATTTGCAGCAGTTATTAATCTATGTAATGTAATTATTTGCGGAGATACAATGGTTTTACATTTAGCTTCTGCATTAAATAAGAAGATAATAGCTTTATTTTTTGTTACTTCTCCTTATGAAATAGAAGATTATAATCTAATGACAAAGTTGATTTCACCATTACTTGAAGATTATTTTTATATTAATAAATATGTTAAAGAATTAGAAGATAGCATTACTATAGAAGAGATTTTAAAAGCACTAGATAGCATTTTAATTGATAAAAACATGCCACACCAATCTCTATAAAAAAATACAATAATCTTTATAAATAAAATAAAACATTATAAAACACATAAAAACAAGGTATTGAAATGAGTAAATATTTAATAACAGGAATAACAGGATTTGTTGGACCAAATTTAGCAAATCTTCTTATAAGTCAAGAAAATGAAGTTTATGGATTAAGTAGACGAACAGATGGAACAGAACAAGACATAAGGGATGCAGTTCCTAATGAAAATTATGATAAGATAAATTTTCTTTATGGTAATTTAACTCATCCTAAAAAAATAGAGGAGATATTTAAAAATAATGAATTTGATGGAGTTTTTCATTTAGGTGCTCAAAGTCATCCTCCAACAAGTTTTAAAGATCCTGAAGGAACATATAAAGCAAATTATGAAGGAACTAAAAATATAGTAGAAGCAATTAAAAAACATCAGGGAGATTGTGCATTAATGCTTTGTTCAACCTCGGAAGTTTATGGAACAATTCCAGAAGAAAAACAGCCAATTATAGAAGAATTTCCTAAGAAACCAATTAATCCTTATGGTTGGAGTAAAGCCCTTGCAGATGAATATGTTTTAGGACACGCAAATATTAAAGCAGAGCCTTTTAATCTTCCTTTTTTCGTAACAAGAGCTTTTTCACACACAGGATTAAGAAGAGCTTTTAATTTTTCAATATCTTCAGATGCTTATCAATTAATTAGGATTAAAAAGCAATTTCAACCTCCAACTATCAGTGTAGGAACCTTATCAAGTAGAAGAGTTGTTATGGATGTAAAAGATTGTGTTAGGGCTTATGCTATGTTAATGGAAAAGGCAGTTGACAGAGATGAAAAAGTTATAGGACAAGCTTTTAATGTTGGAGGAGATGAGCTCTTCTCAATGGGAGAATTATTAGAACATATGATTAAGATTTCTGGATTAGAGGGAAAAGTAGAAAAATGGGTAAATCCAAGGTTTGTTAGAAAAATAGATATTCCTGTTCAAATTCCAGATTCAACAAAATTAAGAAATTTAACTGGTTGGAAACCAGAAATTTCAATTGTAAATCAAACCTTACCAGAACTTTTAGATTATTGGGATAGAAAATTACAAAATTAAAAAACCTAAACCCCACCTCAATAATCTTTATAAATAAATAACCATCTCACTTCTTATGATTATTTTAGGTATAAATCAATCACATAATGCAGGTGTAGCAATTATTAAAGATGATAAGATTATTTCTATAAT
>JAFCDH010000037.1 GCA_017609795.1 Candidatus Pacearchaeota archaeon
GTTCATCATCTTTTCTCTTAATCCAATCCTACATATCCTCTTATGTTTATAAGATATCAATATAAAATACCAGTTATTTATAATATTATCCTAACTCATCCTCAAACCCAGTAATCTTCTCAATTTTTTTTTCTTTTACAATATCTTCAAATAATTGAGCAACTTCTATTGCTATTTGCATTACTTCTTGTTTTCTTTTATCATCTAAATCTGTTTGATCTAATTCTTCTCTCATCTCTTCAATATCTTCTTCAAGCTCTTCAATAAAATCATGTTTATTTTTCTTAAAATAATCATATAAATAAATCCAAATTTCATCTAAATGAGCCTGTTGTTCTAACCATAATTTTTTATTATTGCTCAAATGCAAAATAGGTAAAAAACAAGCTAATTTTTCATCTCTACTTGCTCCTGCTAAATCAGAATAACAAACCTTATTCAAATGTTTATCAGATTTTACTGCTTTTTTCTTAATAGAAGTTAAAATTCTTGCATAAAATTCCCTAATTCTATCTTTTAAATCAATTCTTTTAAACGAAGGAAAATCAACTTCAGAAAGTTTTTTAGCTCTTTTAATATTTACTTCTCTTCTAATTCTTCTTGATTCTGTGTTAATAGCTTTATCTAATGCTCCCATTAATTCAGACAAAGTAACTCTTCTTAATCTAGGTAAGGGAGTTTTTGGAATCAAAAGGGGTAACTCATCCTCATCTATCTCAATCCTCTCAGCAACATATTTTTCTTCTTGTTTTCTACCAAACAAAATATCATCAATACTCTTAATATATTTATTAAGTAAAAATTCAGATTTAATTCTTAAAAGCAAAGCTGCTGCAAGAAGAACCTTACTAGAAATATAAAAATCCATTTCTTCAAGTTCTGTAATTTTCTCAAAATACTTGCCAGTTAAAGCAACAATATCAATATTCCAAGGATCTAATTGCTCAGTATGAATTAATTCATAAATAATAGCATGCCAATCAGGTTTTCTACTTGTGATTATATCATAAAACTGATTTGGACCTATTTTTTCTTCTTCCATATCATATTTATTATTAGAATGTATTTAAATATTGTTAAGAAAGGTGGTTTAATCTATATCCTATAATCGTAGGAAAGATATGAAGATGAGTAACTTAATCTATTCTTATTCAAATCTAATCAAACTTATAAGCTATTGATAAAAGAGGAATTTAGGTTAGTAAAATTACCTAAGTTTATTCATAAATGTAAAAGATATCTACCTCCTTTAGGAGGTAGCCAAACAATATCTATATCTTATGAAATGTAACGCTTTAAAGAAGAGAAGTGTACAGCTTAAAGATTTATAAAGATATTAAGGAAGCCACGGGCTTTAGCCCGTGGAGGATGTCACATTACAACATATTACTAAATCTTCTTTGGTAAGGATTTAGTAATGTTAGAAAACCTTCTATCTTTAACAGAGATTTTCTTTATTTAACTCTTAAGTGATATCCTTATCTAACATATATATTCTAGATAAATAAAGCTTATAAACAATTTTTTTGTATAAATAATGCGCATAATTGAAAATAGCACAAACATCAATTAACTAATGTCATTAAAGAGTTACAACATACCGAAAGGTTTATATACTAAATACACTTATATTTATTATCACCTCTTTTTCCCAGAGAAGAGTCAGGACATGCTTTTTTTGTGTGACACCGACCCTTCCTTGGGTTTATATTCCCTAAATTAATAATTCTTAAGAATTATAGCACCTCATCTAAAACTGAGTACAGTTATGAAGATTGAGAATTATTTTATATTAAAACAAATAGGATTATTTTCCACCAAATAATTTTCTAAACCAATTAAGAATTTTTTTTAATAATCCTTCACTTATACATTCACTATTAACACAAACATTGCTTTTACATTCAAAATTATTTTCACAAGACTCTTTTGAGGACTTTTGATCTATCATATTTCCATCTAAACTACAATATTTTTCTTTGCTTCTTATTGTATAAGGTATACAACTATCTTCTAAAAAACATCCTTGACAATCTTCAATATTTTGAATAACAATTTCTTTTTTAACTTCCTCAAGTTTATTGACTGTAAAAGGAATTTCTAAAACAGGATTTTCTTTTGAATTAGACATTATAAAATAACTACCAGAGTACTCTCCAGGAAGAGAAGGAAGAAAATAAACAGAGGCTGTTATTTTTTCACCAGGTTTTATAATTATTTCAGAGTAACTTCCCAAGTTAAAAAATGTTTCAATTTCCGAACCAATAGTTTCAAGAGCCCATTCAGAATATTTATATTTTGTATAAATAGCTAAACCTCCTTCTAAAATCAAATTCCCACTCCCAATATTTTTAATATCAACATATACAAATTTTTTATTACAATTTCCAAAATCCGAAAAATTACAAATTTCAATATCTCTAAAATCTATCTTTGTAAGATTTAGTTGGATTTCTGCATTAGAATTAATAACTCTTTCAAATTTTAATGTAGGGTCTCCTATTTGACTATGCAATCCAGAACCTGATAAAAGCCAACTTTCTCCAAAACTTAATCCTCTTGCAAGAAATTTAGAAAAAGGAACATCGACTACGGTTGATCCATATATAATTGTAGAAGCAGCATTAGCTATCAACCCCTCCCCAGAAAAAACATACAACCCAGCCATATAATTTTCTTTTGAATAATCTCCCACAGAACAAGACCTAAATTCATAAAACATTGCATTTGGAGGATTTGTCTTTATATCATCACCTAATATATTACACATGTGAATCTCAGGAGAACCATGTGCATTTAAAAATACATACTTATAACTATTATTTTTCATTTCATTTAAATAAGTTATATCCATACTGCAATTATTATAACCTTGATTTTGCTTGGGGGTTAATAATTTAATCTGATTTCTTGTAAACAATTGTCCTAATTCTATAGATTCTAAAAATCCTTCAATAATATTTTCTCCATCTGTTAAAGGGTCTTCTAATATCTCTAAATAAGCTAGCATATCTTCAGAATATTCTTTATTTCCTATTCTATATTCATGATTTCTATTAAAATAGCTCTTTAAAAGATCTCTCCCTTCTTCTCCAGATACTGGAGGCTTAATTCTCCCTATCCAAAACTCATTATAATTCCATGGGTCTCCAAAAAAACACTTAGTCCATAAAGAGTCAGAAATAATATTTCCATTAGGATCATAATCACATTCATTATAAAAATCTTTATAAAACGCATCACTAGGATAATCTCCTGTTGGGGAATTTGTTATTAATCTATATGGTACTTCTCCAATAAAAATAACCCCACTTAATTTAAAATCTTCGTATATATTTTTTAGTATACTCCTTATATCTTCTTCATTAGCCCAACTATTATAAAATATGAAAACATTAACATCCCAATCATTTATGATATCTTGTCTAAATCTATTAATTTCTAATGTTAATGAATTATAAATTGACTTATCTATAAAAATAGAGATTGTTTTTTTGTTTGGATTATAATCTTGGCAACTACCATCATTCAAACAAATTTCACTATTAGAACAACCACAAAGGTCACACTTACTCACTAATATCTCTTCTTGACAATATTTAGGCTTATCTGTTGAACATTCTCCATGTTTTGTTCCATCTAAACATATCTCATCTACCATTTTTATACAAACTCCATCTTTACAGCCATTTGAGCATTTAAAACTATTACTTGTATCAAACAAATCAGTTTTACAGTGATATTCATTAACATAGCAATACGCATTATTAATATAACAACTATCTACCTTTTGTCCCCTATACATACAATAATCCCACTGCTCAACTAAATAATCAGGATAAGAAGAATCATAATTTATTCTATATCCTTTTTTATAAATCTCATCTCCCCCATCAGAATCTTCACAAGAAACCCCTCCTCCATCTCCTCCACTAACACTCTCATACTCCCTTTCAACTTCCATTACACTTAATGCTCTGTTCCATATTTTTAATTCATCCATTAAACCATCAAATTTAAACACACCCTCTGCTTTTCCAATTTCAAGAGAATGAGCAACATTTGGCAATTCAACTGAGCTTATACCAAAACCATCATATACTCCGTTTCTATAAAAAGTATAAGTATTTCCCTTTTTAATTAAAACAATATGATACCAAGTATCTAAATCAGGAACCCAAGTATTTCCATAAAACCAATCAGCCCCAACACCAGGATTATTTATATGAAAAGCTGTTCTTCCCTTTGTTTTAAAAGGAGCTCCCTTGCTTCCAGGCCTTAAAAATATCCATTTATTTTTACTTCCACCACCTTCATCTTGTGAAACAAAAGCAGACCCATACTCATCTTCACTTCTAATTTTAACCCATAAACTTATTGTAAAATCATCCCTAAGAATCCAGTTCCCAACATCAGCATAATCACCAACACCAAAATTTAATGCTTTTCCAACTTTTCCATCAACAAAATTTGCACCATGATTTGCTGCATGGTTTTCTCTTCCACTAGAATCTTGAAGATTATTCTCAAATTCATAATAAGCAATTAAATCTTCATCAGCAACTCCTGATAAAGTTGCTAACTCTCCTCCTAACCTCTCATCACTTTCAAAAAAACTATCCCAAAAATCACTCCATCCCCTAGCAGAAATTATTGAAATTGATAAAATACTAATCATTAAAATACAAACTAATAATAAATTCCCCTTTTTCATAATATTACATAGAAAATATATATATAAATCTTCTGTCGTAGGGTTTTATCTACCCTTCCTTGGGTTTATATTCCTAACTCTTAATGAGTTTTACTAAACATCCTGTCTAAAATCAGGTACATTTTATTAGAATTCATTATTCCTTTTTCTCTTCACTCTTTTCTTTTTCAGAAATATCTTTTTTACTTATAAATTCTGTTAAATGACACTTTCCACAATATAATCTATTCTTAGCTTTCATCAAAAATATTCCAGGCCCACATCTAGGACATGATTTCTCTCTTACAATATTATCTCCTTCAATTTTATATTTTGTATATTTTTTTGAAGTTGGTTTATTTTTATGTGGTTTTTTTCCTTCTGGCATTTTTTTGTATGTGTTTTAAAAATGACAGGCTAGAAATTTTCAATTTCTTTGTCTGGCATTTTTTTGTTTTGTTAATTATTATTCTATTATCTGGAATCTTAATAGATTTTTAAGCTTTAAATATGATTTGTTTAACTTAATCTCATCACTCCAAAGCGTTAAGTTTTATAAATTACTAATATTTATATAGAATAAGTTAAAAATAAGAGTTTTTAAATTTATCCAAATCCTCTAACTTTCATATACAGATTAGAAACAATCAATAAAACACTAATAAAACCCAAAATCCATGCAAGTTTAATCAAAAACTTTTTTCTTTCATACATCCATCTTTCAGTATACTTAATATCTCTTTTAACAGCTTTTTCTATTTTTAAAATATCTTTTTCAATTTCTTTCATTTCTTTTTTAATAGTCATAACTTATTTAAGAATTCTTATTATATAAATGTTTTTTATTGGTGTTCTTTAGCTTCTTCTTCTCCTTGTTTTTCTTCTTTAACAGCTTTTACTTCCTCTTCTGATTTATCTTCTGCAGGAGCTTCAGAAGGTTTTTCTGATTTAGTTTCCTCTTGAACCTCTTTTAATTTATCTTCTGCAGGAGCTTGTCCTTCAATTGGTTTCTCTTTTATTTTAGCTTCTTCTTTTACTTCTTTCTTTTCCCCGTCTCTTTGTTTTTTCGTCTTTATCTTATTCTTCTCTAAATTTTCTTTAGAATCATAAACATTAGCATTAATTTTAAATTCTTTAATTCCAAAACTTCCTTTAATATTATAAACATCAACATTTTCTTCAGGTTTTCCAACTTGCTCAGAAATTTGTTTTCTCATTTCATCAAACCCTGGATTTTGCTCAGATTCTACTAAAGTAATCACTTCATTTCTTTTTAATAAATCATTTCTTGTATTTTCTATTATCTGCATTTTAATTTTTCTATTTATTTAACTGAAATTCTTATTATGTTTTTAAGTTGTATTAATAAGGAGCTTATCTCTCAGATTATAAAGAGTTATATTTTATAAGATAAGGTATTAGATCAATCAAACCCGAATAGCATAAGTTCCTTTTTTATTAATTTTTAATTGTTTTGCTAATTCAGATTTTTCAGGGTCAACAATCTCAACTTTTCCTTTAAAACCTTCTGAAACATCTTTTTTTCCACAACTAGGACAAACATCTCCCTCATACACGAGTTTACAATTTCTACATGCTTTTTCTTTTGCCATTTTAATTATCTCCGCTGCCACCCATCTTATTTCTTCTCCTTTTCTTTTTTTGGTTTTTCTTCTATTTTAATTGCTTTTTTAACACTTGCTTTAGCTTTCTTTTTCTCTTCTTTAATCCATTCTAATTTTCCTAATCCTGGTTGTCTCATTGTTAATCCAATTTTAGGTTCATCCCCCCTATAAGACAAAGCAACAATTCTTGCTAAACAAGGATCTCCTTTTTTTAAAGTCTTTTTTGAATCTTTTCCTAACAAAGTTCCAGTAGTTGAAAATGTTACATAATCGTCCATTGTTTGGCTTATATGAATCATTCCTTTCATAACACCTAAATTCATAAACGCTCCAAAATTAGTTATTTCATTAACAGTTGCAAAAACTAATTCTTGTAATTCAGGCTTCCACACCAATAATCTAAATTTAGAATTATAATAAGCAGCCCCATCTCCAGGAATAATTATCCCATCGCCTACTTCTAATACAGAAATTACTCCAATAACTTCTCCTATTTCTTTATCATGATAATTAGAATATGTATCTTGAAGCTGTTTTGCAACAGCGCCGCTAGTTTTAAGACCAAAAAGCCTTGGTTCAACTCTAACATAATCTTCAACTTCAACTATATAAAACATGTTAAAAATATATAAAAAATTAGATTTATAAAACTTGTTATTTCTATTTCTTGCTTAATTTTAGATTAAATTTTAAATTAACCAATAATAAATTCCAACTGCTAAACCTAATACTATTAAAACAAGTATTAACCATAACCACCACTTTGATTTCTTTTTTGGCTGACCCAAAGTCTCTGTTTGCGGTTTTACCGGTTTTGGAGTTTGCTCTTGCATTGGTTTTTTTGCTTGCTGTATTGCTTGTTCCATTTTATCTCCTTTTTTAAATTTTTATTTTATTTTTATGACTTAATTAAAAATACTCGACTCCTTTTTTATCTAATCAAAAATGAAATATTGTTTATAAAGTTATTTGTTTAAAT
>JAFCDH010000038.1 GCA_017609795.1 Candidatus Pacearchaeota archaeon
TCAGTAGAGTGTCTCTTTATATTATAATAAGATATTGATATTAATTAAATAGCTATTGTTGTTTTTAATTGTTTTTATAATTAATATCACTAATTAACCACAATGTTTTTAAATGGATTTTCTTTTTAACAAAAATGGATGAAGAGAAAAATCATGAACATGATGAGAAAAGAGAGTCAGGAAGAGATGAAATACAAAATCTTGTAGAAGATAAAACTCAAATAAGTATTGATAATAATCCTGATAAAAAGTTTGAGCCTGCTAAATTTAAAAAAACAATTAAGAAAAATCCTTGGGTAATGGCTACTATTGTTTTAGGAATTATCGCTTTAATTCTTTTAGTATTTATGTTAAGAGGAGGAATTACTGGAAACATAATTACTGGAAAAGTTATTGGTGGAGAAGATGCTGGTGAGAAACTGATAGATTATTTAAATGCAAGAACTGGTGGAGGAGTAGAATATGTTTCTCATGAAGATATTGGTAATTTGTATGAAGTATTAGTTTCATATCAAGGACAAGATCTTCCTGTTTATATTACAAAAGATGGAGAATATTTTGTGCAAGGAGCAGTTCCAATAGCAAAGCAAAGTGATGATATTCCAGGTCAGGCTTTAGCAGATGTTGTTAAATCTGATAAACCAGAAGTTGAGTTATTTGTTATGACACATTGTCCATATGGGACTCAGGCTGAAAAGGGAATTCTTCCTGTTTTTGAGTTGTTAGGTGATAAGATTGATTCAAATATTAAATTTGTACATTATTTTTTGCATGAACCTGAAGAAACAGAAACTCCAAGACAGGTTTGTATAAGAGAAGAGCAATCTGATAAATTTTTAGATTATTTGAAATGCTTTTTAGAAGATGATGATGAAGAAAGGTGTATAACAGAAACAGGTATTGATAAGACTAAATTAGATTTATGTATTGCTGAAAAGGCAGATGATTATTATGCTTTAGATTCTGAGTTAAGTGAGGGTTATGGAGTTAGAGGAAGTCCTACTCTTGTTATTAATGGAGCTATTATAAATTCAGGAAGGAGCCCTTCTGCTTATTTAAAGACAGTTTGCTCTGCATTTAATGATGCTCCTGGAGAATGTGATGAAGAGTTAAATAGTGCAAATCCAAGTGCTGGATTTGGTTATACTGCTTCTGCAGGAGGAAGCACTAATGCTCAATGTTAAATTAAAATCAAAAAAATAAAAAGGAAACATAATTTTAGAATAGAAGTTCGAAATATTGAAAGGAGGAAAATTTTAGAAATATGAAAATATCTGAATTAACAACTGGACAGGGAAATGTTGATGTTGAAGGAACTTTAAAAGAAGTTGGGGAAACAAAAGTATTTACTAAATTTGGTAGAGAACTAAAGGTTTCAAATGCTATTTTAGAGGATGATTCTGGAAATATTAAATTAACTTTGTGGAATGAAGATGTTACTAAATTCAATGAAGGAGATGTTGTTAAAATAACTAATGGTTATGTTAATGAATTCCAAGGAGAACCTCAATTAACTGCAGGTAAGTTTGGGAAAATGGAAAAAGTTGGAGAAGGTAGTGGTTCTGAATCTGATGAAGGACAGGCTAAATTATCTGACGAAACAGCAGAGAGTATGTCTGAAGATGCAGCAGAAGATGCTGCTGTAGAAGAAGCAGTTGAAGAAGAAGCTCCAGAAGGAACATCTGAAGAAGAAGTTGAAGAAGCATCAGAAGAGCTTGAAGAAGCATCAGAAGAGCTTGAAGAAGCATCAGAAAAACCTGAAGAAGAAAAACCTAAAGAAAAAGAATCTGAAGAAGATTTTTGATTTGTTAGGGAAATCTTATTTTTTATTTTTTAATATTTTATTCTTATAATTTAATAAGGTCTATTTTAGTTTAATAATCTTTATAAACTGTGAAGTTTCTTTTTTAAAAATGGAGAGATTTAAAAAATTAGAAGATGGTTTTGAAGGAGTTAACCTAGGAGATATGTTATTGTTACAAGCTGAAAATAATGATATAGTTAGTGGATTTGTACACAAATTGACTCTTAGAACAGTAAAATTATCGCATGAATCTCCAAACAATGAATGTGGGTATGGATTCGCTCATTTCCCAAGATTAACTATAGGAAATAGGAAATATCATTTATCTGATTTCAAGGAATATAAGGTTATTGATTTAAATCTTACTTCTGAATAATCTTTTAGTATTTCTATACCTTCTGTTTTTTTATTTTAATTCATTCTCTTCAACAATTCTTTCTCTTTTATCTTCTAACCATTTTTGCTCTTTTTCATCTAAATCTAGTTTTATTTGTGCTTGTTGATTTAATATAAAAGGAAAAAGAAAACTTTCTTTGTTAGCTTTCTTTTTTGACATATGAGTGAATTTTGCATATTTTATTGTAATTGATTTCTTTTTTGCATTTTTTTGGTTTGAAAGCCAGATTTTTAAAATTCTTGAGGGTTTTTGATATTTTATGAATTTTTTGTTTTTTAGTTTTGTAGATGCAGAGATTCCTGCAGAAAGAAAAAAGTTTTGATAAACTAAAAATCTCCAGTATTGTTGTCTATAAATTCTTCCTTTAAATAAATCTGCATTACTTAAAGAATTATAAGCTTTTGCAAGAGCTTTTCCTTTATATTCTAAGGGAATGTTTTCTTCAATCCATAAAAGAATTTCATTTAATTCTAATTTAGTGTTGTTAAATATAGAAATAGTTTTTTTGTCTGTTGGTGCTTGAAAGATATTTTTTAAAGCATTAAAAATATTTTCTTGTTTTTCTCTTTCTATTTCTTCTGAAATATATGCTTCTTGTCCTAGTTTTAAAACTGTTTGCAAATCATTTAAAGCAGCCCTAATATCTCCTCTTGATTTTTTTGCTATTGTGTTGATTGTTTTAAGATTTATTTCTCTATCTGGAACTTTTTCCTTTTCTAAGACATTAATTAAAATTTCTAAAACTATTTCATCTTTTAATTCTTTTAAATTAATTAATTGGCATTTTTTTCTTAAAAGATTGAATTTTCTTTGCCAAATATCATTTGCAGTTATTATTATTGGATGTTGTGTTTTTTCTATTAATACTAAGAGTTCTGGTAATCCTCCTCTATCTGAAGCAGTTATTCCATCTGCTTCATCCATTAAAATTAATTTTCCTTTTTTAAATAAAGATTTTTGTGCTGTTGCTGGTTTTAAAACTTCATCAAGTTTTGATCTATTTCTTAAATCTGATGCATTTAATTCAAATAATTCTAAATTAAATTCTTTTGCAAGTGCAATAGCTATACAAGTTTTTCCCACACCTACTGGCCCATTTAAAATAAGAGCTTTTTTCATTGGAAATGTTTTTAAGAAGTTTGTTACTTCTTGAATAATTGTATCTTGTCCTTTTATTTCTTTGAAACAGGTTGCTCTATATTTTTCTATGAGGGGGAGGGTCATTTTAAATTAGTTTTTCTTTACTTACTTTTTTCAATTCTTTTACTAATTCTATATATCCAAATTTTTTTCCAAGAGAAATATATTTTGGAGTTGATATTTTATATTTTGGAATTGTTTCTGGGAAGATTGTAATAACATTGTGGATCCTATCTGCTAGTTTGATGAGCATAACTCTTTTGTCTTTTTCTGCATATCCTTCTATTTTTTCAAATGTTTCTTTAGCATTATGGTCTATTTTTGTAACACCATCTACTAAAAAAGAAATTTCTGTTCCAAATTTATTTGCTATTTCTTCTAATGTTATTGGAGTATCTTCAACAACATCATGTAAAAGACAAGCGCAAAGCACCTCTTCGTCTGCATTATGTTCTTCTGCTATCTGTGCTACTTCAATTGGATGAGTTATATAATCTTTTCCAGATTTTCTTTTTTGTCCTTTATGAGCTTTTTTTGCAAATTCATATACATCTAATAATTTCTTAATCCTCATTTTATCTCAACCCCTTTCCAGCTAATACAAAACTCGCTAAAAGAGATTCCAACTGAACAAATTCATCACTTCCTTCTGTCATTCTAAACTCTGTTTCACCTGTTTTTTCTGTAAGTCTGACTTTTAATTCATCATCTATTTGCAAGTTCCAAATTTCTTTTTGAATTGCTTTGATTATGTCTGTTCCTGCAACAGATTCTTTTAACATAACATCTAATAATTTTTCTTTTGCTTTTAGAAAATCTCCACTTAAAGCATATTCTAAAACAATTTTAACTTCAGCAGGCTTTGCAGTTGAAACTAATGTATTAACTAATTCTGCAGTAATTGTTGGTGAAATTGAGGCTGATGCTTGTAAAAGATTAATCACTCTTCTAAAATCTCCTTCACTTGCTTCATATAATACCTCTATGGTTTCATCTGAGATTTGAAGGTTTTCTCTTTCTATAATTAATTTTAATCTTTTTTCTATGTCTTTTTTTTCTAAAAGTTTAAATCTAAAAATAGCACATCTTGATTGGATTGGGTCAATTATTTTTGAAGAATAATTACAAGACATAACAAATCTGCAAGTTGAGGTGAAGTTTTCCATTGTTCTTCTTAGTGCTTGTTGTGCTTCTTTTGTTAAAGCATCTGCTTCATCTAAAAAAATTACTTTAAATGGAACATTTCCAAGAGCTTTTGTTCTTGCAAAATCTTTTACTTTTTGCCTGACAACATCAATTCCTCTTTCATCAGAAGCATTTAACTCAAGGTAATTTTCTTTCCAATTAACACCAAATAATTCTCTTACAATAATTAGAGCAAGTGTTGACTTTCCTGTTCCTGCTGGTCCTGCAAACAGCAAATGAGGGATATTTAAAGCCTTGGTTAGGTTTTGTACTTTTTTTACAATATCATCTTGTCCAACAAGTTCTTCAAATTTTTTTGGCCTATATCTTTCAGTCCAAATTTCTGAGTTTTTTTTACTTATTTCCTTTTGTGAGTCTATAGTGTTTAGAAGTTCCATGATAGATTTTTGATAGCTAAAATGTTTTATAAAGATTATTGTGTTTTGATATCTAATCTTCTTATAAAACATTTTTATTCTGTTTTTTGATATTTGATAAATACTAGAATCATAAAATATAAATGTAAAAGATATCTACCTCCTTTAGGAGGTAGCCAAACAATGTCTATATCTTATGAAATGTAACGCTTTAAAGAAGAGAAGTGTACAGCTTAAAGATTTATAAAGATATTAAGGAAGCCACGGGCTTTAGCATTTTAACTACTGAGAGCGAAACTTAAGAAACTGTTATGGATAGCTTGATTATGTGTGGAGATATTAGAATTATTTTAGATTTTAGAACTATTTCCCTCTTCTTTGCTTTCTCTTTTTCTTGACACGTCTAAGTCTTTTTCTTTGCCATTTCCACCTCATCTGGCGCTTTTTTTTCCATCTTCTACTTGAACGTTTCATACCAATTTATTGAGAATTTGGTTTATAAATGTTTAGGATTGGTTCTTTAAATTATCTAAAAAAGTTATAAAATCATTTGCTCTTGAAGAAAATGGAGAACAGAACTTACAATAATCATCAGGAAGATTTTTTAAATTTTCTAATCTTTTTTGGTTTGTCCATAAATCTTTAAATGAATGATTTAATAAACTTCCATAAGATTTTACTCCGAAATAGGTTCTATGTCCACAACTATATAATTCACAATCTGGACCAATACATGCCCAAATATGCTGAGTAAAGCATTTTTTCCCACAAGAATTAAATGCTGAATCATCTTGTTTTATTTCTTCATCTGAATAAGAAGAAAGAACTTTAAACTTATCGTTAGAATATTCTTTTGCATAATTTAGGCTCGGAATTATTTTTTTTGAGAGTTTATGTATTTTTTTAGGATCTGTAAAGTCAACTCTAAATCTTAATTCATCTACTCCTAATTCTTTTGTTAATTTTGCTGTTTTGATTATCTCCTGATGATTTTTTTCTCCAATGACATAACTTATATTTATTTTTAAATTCTTATGTTTTTTTTCAACTAATTCTTCTAAACTTTTTATTATTCTACTAAAGCCAACTCTTCCTTTTAATTCTAAAAAAGTTTTTTCTGAACCTGCATCTAAGCTTAGATTTATTCGATTTATGTTTATAAGATAATCTAAGTATTTTTTTCCTTGATATACTTTATCTAAATATAACCCATTTGTGAAGAGAACAATTTGTTTTCCTAATGCTTTAAAAAGACTTATCCCATAAAGCGTTGCAGGATTTACTAATGGCTCTCCAGTGGTTCCACAAAATTTAATAGATTCTGTTTTAAATTCACCTTCAGTGTATTGGTTTATTCTATTTGCAATTGTCTTTATTTGTTTTTCTTTAATTTTGTTTTCTAATCTTTTAGAAGTGAGTGTTTTTCCAAAACAGTGATTACAATTTAAATTGCATGTTGAAGAAGGTTGTATTTCTATTTCATATGGGGGAACTATTTTTTTATTTAGCATAGCAAGAACTCTCTTTTCATGATATTTTAAAAGAATTTTTTCATAAGGCGGTTGCCCTCTATTTAAGAATCTTTTAAATGTTTTTTGATTTTCTGTTTGATTTTCTAAAGCTCCAGCTAATAGTGTTTGTTGCATTTTTATTAAAAAAATTTATAGAAAACTTATTTTTCTAAAATAATTTCAAGAGGGGATTCTTGAATTGTTGTTTCTTGTCTCACTTCTGCAGCATGAGCTTTTTTTCCTGAATACTCACAACTTTCACAAATATATGGAAGAGCTGCAAGAATTCCTATTGCTGCAAGTTTTGGGGTTTTTGAAACAAAACTTTTTATTCTTTTGTAAAATTCCATTTTTTTCTCCTGGATTTAATTAGGATAAAAAATGCTTTTAAGAATTTATTTATTGTCAATATATTTCTTGTAATAAATATTTTAAAATTGGGAAAATATTTTGGGATAGTGAATGGCCTTTTTTTAAGATAAAATATAATTTTAATATTGTTTAAGATTTGAAAACTGTTCAAATGAGAATCTTGGGAATCAAAGGAGCATAGCTTTGTTATTGTGAGAGATATTAAGAGAATTAGTATTATGCTATTTTCTTTATTTTTTTGTTTTTTGATTTTTACAAAAAATCTCTACAAGCTTCTCTTATAGATGTTTCTACAGCCCAACATTTTGTGCTACAGTAATCTAAAGCAGTATTTGGTTTTGGGGTGTTTTTGGTTTCTTTAAGTCTTGCTTGTAAATCATATTTGGTTCCACAATGTGCGCAAGGTCTTAGGCTGTTTTTTGTTTTTTCTTCTAAAATTTTGTTTTCCATATGTTTGTTTAAGAAAGAATATATTTATTGTTTATCCTTTGTGAATATATTTGTCCTTATTTTCACTATTGTATATATAGGGAAAAGATTTAAATATATTGTTCATTATTTTTTAAAAGAGTTTAAAAATGAAGCGCAAAATAATCAAACAAGGGCATAATACTTTAACAATGACTCTGCCTAGTGATTGGGTTAAAAAATTAAATATTAATGCTGGAGATGAATTAGATGTTCATGAGAATTCTGGATGCTTAGTTATTGGAGGAAAACAAAATGGCAAACATAAGAGTACAACAATAGATATAACTGATTTAAGTGTTCCTATGTTGTGGAGATTTTTTCAATCTGTTTATAGAGAAGGTTATGACGAGATTAAATTAATTTATGAAACAAATAAAAAATCTTATGAGGGGGCTTATGATTACTATGCTTCTCAGTTTGAATATGCCCGCTTGGGAGAAAAACCAAGTAAGAAACCTGCTTTTGATATGATTTCTGGATTAGTTAATAGATTTATTGGAATGGAGATAATTGATCATGGAGAAGGTTATTGTATTATAAAAGAAATGGGAGAATTAACAAGCAGACAATTTGAAAGTTCTTTAAGAAGAATTTTTTTATTGATTTTAGAATTATTTGATAAGATAATTGGTTTAGTTGAAAATAATAAAATTGGAGATATCAGAGTTTGTAAAACAATTCATGCGATGGATACTAATGTAGATAGATTTATAGATTATTGTTGTAGAATTAATAATCGGATAAATGATTCAAGTTTTCAAGAGAATAAACCAATTATGTTTTCTACTTTGTTTTTATTAGAGTTATTAAGTGATGAATTTAAATATATTGCTAGGCATTTATCTAAGTCAAAAAAGAATGTTGATGAAATTTCTTCTTTTGCTAAAATAGTTAAAGAGCATTTTGAAATGTATTATCATTTGTTTTATAAATTTGATAGAATTGGAACAATAAAGTTTGGAGAAAATGATTTTAAAATTTATAATGATCATTTTAAGTGGAAAGAATCTGTGAATAAAGATGCTAATAGTATTCGCGGGCATTTAATGCAAATTAGTAAATTTGTTTTTTGTTTAATGGAGTTAAGAATAGAAAGGGAGTATTAAATAAATTTATAAGTTCTTTTTTTCTATATTTTTCATAGCTCCTTAGTACAGTGGTCAAGTATTCTGCGTTCTGGGCGCAGGGACCCAGGTTCGAATCCTGGAGGAGCTATTATTAATATTTGCTTTGCAAATATTAGTTTATTAATAAACTCAGGTATTTGAATCTGGAAGGTTCGATGAGCATTTTCACTTTTGAGTATTTATAATGTTATGACAAAGTGGAAGTGGGAACACTGGAGGAGCTATAAATGGGCAATCTTTGATTGCCTATATTTTATATTTTCCATGATAAGAACTTAAAAGGTTCGATGAGCAAAAGTATTTTAGTAATTAAGATAAGATGTGAAATGCTTTTGTGAACACTGGAGGAGCTATAATCACAAACCTTAAATATAGAGTTTTCTTAGATTAGTTATGGTAAAAGAAAAGAAAATAGGAACTGTTTCAAACTACTTTGACCATGTAAAAGTTGCAGCTATAAAGTTATTAGCTCCTTTAAAAGTTGGAGATACAGTGAAAATTACTGGTGGTGAAGTTGATTTTGAGCAACCAGTTAAAAGCATGCAAATACAAAGGGAAAAAGTAGAAAAAGCAAAAAAAGGCGATGAAATAGGGATAAAAGTTAAAAAGAAAGTTCGAAAAGGTTACAAGGTATTTAAGGCTTAAAATTTATTTTTATTTTTTCTAAGGTCTTTAATCTAATTCTACTAATTTAGTTTTTACTTAAATTAATACATTCTATTATCATCTTTTTAAGATAATAATCTTTATAATAACTAATTTTTTAATAAAATTGAAAAAAAGAGTTCTGTGATGATTTTATTATGGTAAAGAAAAATGTGAATGAAATAGATAGAAGGGGATTTTTGAAGACTATTGGTATTGGTGGTGCTATTAGTCTTGTTTCAGGATGTACTAGTACATTTAGAACTTCTCAAAAGAGGAATATGGAGCCTTTTCCATCTTCAATTTCTTTGGATTATTCTCAACATAAAAAACATGTAGATGTTGTAAATGGTAGAGCTTATACTAAAGAAGAGATTAAACCAGCAAAAACTTTAGAAGAAGTTGTGCAAATTCCTCCTGGAAAAATATATAGGGTTCCTGCTTTAAAAGCAGATTATATAATAAATGGAGATGAGATATTTTTAAGATATAGAAGTAGAGTTCCTGCTGAGGATTTACAAAAACGTTTTTCTGATGTTGAATTTTTGAAACCTTTTAAAATAAGTGCTTATTCTAATAGATTATTTTTTAGTGGAAAAAAAGAAGCTTTTGAAGATTTTACTAGATTTAGAGATTTAATAAATTTTTTAGATATTCCTGGAGAGCAAATTAGAGTAGCAGTAAGTATTATAGAGCATTTTCAAGATAATACTTATGATAGAGAATGGAATATGAATATGTTGAAAGAAGGGGTAAGAGTTTTTACTTTAAATCTTCCAAGTAGTCCTGATGTAACTAAAACTTTAAACACTGGAATTGATGTTAATCCTTTTTTTAATTATGATTCTCATACTTATAATGTTGTAGGAGCATTAAAGTTTTTAGATAGTTATGGAAAAGCAAGAGTAGCAACTAGTGTTGATGTTATTGCTCCTAATGGAGGAACTTCAACTCTTTCTAGTATGGCGATGGTTCCATATCCTAATCTTTTAGAATCAAAAACAGGATGGGTTAATACTTATAAATACCAAGATACAGGAACTTCTGTTACAGTGGTTCCTAGTGCAAATGATGAAGGAAGTATTTCAGTTAAGTTTACAATTCAAACAGGAGAACAAACAGGATTTGCAGCAAAATACCAGGTTCCTGTTTTTAAAAAATCAACTTATGATACAACAGTGGATTTAAGAAATGGTCAAACTGAAATTTTTGGTGTTTCTATTTCAGATAGATATAGTGGAGTTGATAGAAAAACACCAATTCCAATATTAAAAAATCTCTTTTCATCAAAAGAATTTGAAAAATCAAAATCAGAATTAATTTATATTGTTACAGCAAGAGTAGTAGGAAGAGAAGATTATATTCCATTTGATGTAAAAGATGGAAGTATAATCACAGATGGATTTTCACATGAACTTTATAATGGAGCATCTCAGCCAAAAGATTCACAAAGAAAACCTTCTGGAATAAAACTATTATTAGAGTAAACAAATGTTTAAATAAACAAGAAATAAAAAAAATATTATGACAACAACAAAAAAGAAAAACATAAAAACTGATAAAAAAGAAAGAACTCAGAAAACACTAAGTGTTCAAAAAGAACCAGAAGTTAAAGAAAAAACTCTTAGTAGAAGAATTGGAACAAAAATTAAAAAAGGTTTTTATAAAATAGTTTCTCCTATTCAAGGTTCTAGTGTTAATCTTCTTGCTGCTGCTGTTTTAGGAGGTTTTGGAGGTTATGTTTTTAATGAAATGTCTCATATACAAGATTCTCTTAAACAATCTCAGAGAAATATTAGATTAATAGAACAAAGAGATAATTATAGGGTGGAAAAAGAAATATTAGAAAATAAATATCAAGATGCTTTGACGAATTTAAAAGGATTAGAAGAAAAACATGCTAAAGATGTAAATAATTTTAATTTAAAATATTTACCAATATTAGAACAAAATAATCAATTAAATACAAAAGTTGGAGTTTTAGAAGAAAAGCTTAAAATTTCAAGTGTAGAAGTTAAAAAATTAACAGGAGAAGTTGGAAAATCTTCTAAAGAATTAGAAGATTTAAATAAAAAATATACAGTTATTTTGGAGAAAAATATTGGTTTAGGGGAGTTAAATGCAAAATTAATTACAAGTAATAAAGGGTTGGTAAAAAGAATTGAAGATGCAAATAATATAATTGTTGGTTTAAGTGCAGATAAAAATAAGTTTAATCAGAGTTATGTTGAGATGGCTGAGTCAAAAAAGGAATTAGAACAAAGAATACAAGCTCTTAATAATGATGTTAATGACATGAATAATTTATACACACAGTTATTAGATGAAAATCAAAGATTAGGGCAAGAGAATGTGAATTTATTGAAAAAATCTAATAAAGCAATTATGGAATTTTTGCAAATGAGACAAGAGCAACCAAAGATAGGAGTTTATGAATTAGAAACTGATAAAAGAGTTGATGATTCTTCAAGTAAGGTTGAAGAAAGACCTGTTGAAGATCCTTTATTAAAAGAAATCAGAGATATTAGAAATGCAGGAATAGGTATTGTTTTTCTTAAAGGTTCTTATAAAGAAATAGCTAAAATGACAAGAGCACAAGATATTTATGAGGGCTTAAATTATACTAATAAGGAAATTATGGAACGTCTGAGAAAAAATAATGGGGATGATAGAGCTTTTATTTTAGATTTAAATGGTGATGGATTTTTAGATCTTGCTTATGAAGGAAATGTAAAAGAGTGGGATATATGTAAATTAGGAAAAAAAGATGGCAGTTATGGGAAAGCTGAGGATATTTCAAATTCTTTTTTTAAAAGAAAAGTGGATGAGTATCTTGCTAATATGAATTAGTGGTTTATAAATGTAAAATATATCTACTTCATTTAGGGGGTAGCCAAACAATATCTATATCTTATGAAATGTAACGCTTTAAAGAAGAGGGGTATAGCTTAAAGGTTTATAAAGATATTAAGGAAGCCACGGACTTTAGCCTGTGGATGAGGTCACACTTGTGAATTCTAGTATTTTAAAAAAGATAATAAACTGGTATTTTATAAGAGTAGGAAGATATGAAGATGATAGGTTTAAAATTTGAGGATGAATAGTTAGGGTCTTAAATAACATAACTTAAAGAATAGAGGAACATAGATTGATTATGTGTAGATATCAAGGGTTTTAATTAAATTTAATTTTAAGTTAGTTTTATAAATAGTTTTTATTTCTTTGAATTATGATTAAGCCCCTGTAGTGTAGTGGCCAAGCATTCCGGATTCTCATTCCGGCGACCCGAGTTCAAATCTCGGC
>JAFCDH010000078.1 GCA_017609795.1 Candidatus Pacearchaeota archaeon
TTTAAGTTAGTTTTATAAATAGTTTTTATTTCTTTGAATTATGATTAAGCCCCTGTAGTGTAGTGGCCAAGCATTCCGGATTCTCATTCCGGCGACCCGAGTTCAAATCTCGGCGGGGGCATCAATTACTTTTATCATTATAATTAATATTCTATTTTTCTTTAGTATTATATTATTTTATCTTGCTAATAAATCAAGGAAATATGAAAAAAATAGACTTAGTTCTTGATTTGTAGATAAAATCTTCTCAAAATTAAGGGACTAAAAATATGAGGATAATTAATAAGAAAAGGGATAAACTAATTCCAAAAAAGATTTTTAAACTTAATTAAACAGATTCAAAAACTAATCAATAATCCTCTGGAAAAATTTTTTTTCTTTTGGTTTAGGATCTAATTTAATAATCTCTTCATCTGTTAAAAAAATTGTTGATTCTTGATTTTTTTTCTTATTATTTGTAAGAGAAGAAGTTGCCATTGATTCATAATATAAATCATATGAATCGTAACTTGGATAAGAGCTTGTAGAAGATTTTTTCTTCTTTTTAATCCTTAAATCTCTTACTTCTGAACTTGCTTCATTGCTTACAGAATCTATACATCTTATTTGCCAATCATAAGCCCCCTCTTAAGTTTTATTGAAAAAACATTCTCAATATCTTTTTGAATGTTTGTTTTTATCTCTTCAACCTTATTATCTATAATTAAACTACAACTCTCAATATTTGATTCATCATTAACTTTAAATTTAAAATCAATTTCATAAAAGGATTTGCTTGTTCTTTTAGTGTAATCCTCTTTTGGAGAAATAAGTTCAATTGTTGGGGCAATTGTGTCTGGTAAATCATGTTCAAAATCAGTATAATTATAAGCGTGAGTTGTATGAGCATTGTGTAATTCATCTAATTTTATATCTTCATCAATATTAGATAAAATAATTTCTTCTAAAATATAAGGACCATCCTCCCCATGTTGATTAATTATTATGCCTTTAAAACTTAAAAAAACAGTAAGTAATCCTATATCAAAATAATCTTCAAACTCAACATCATTTTCTATTTCATTGCCTGATTGATCACCTAATTCTCCTTCTATCTCATAATTTCCAGCTTCAGTGATATTTACTTCCATTTCAATAACTAAAGAATTATATAAATGTAAAAGATATCTACTTCCTTTAGGAGGTAGCCAAACAATGTCTATATCTTATGAAATGTAACGCTTTAAAGAAGAGAAGTGTACAGCTTAAAGATTTATAAAGATATTAAGGAAGCCACGGGCTTTAGCAAAATAGAAATCTTTAAATACTGATAAATCTATAATATTATAGAAAAATCAATAGATATAAAATGGTAAAATTAAAGAGAAAACAAGAAGAAGGCTTTCGCGCAATTTTTGGAGATCTAGAAATCTCTCATTTAGAAGGAACTATAATTGCTTCATTTTTTCCAGAAGCTGAAGAAATGACAATAAAAGAGATTCAAGAAAGGACTGATTATTCTTATGAAAGAGTCAATTCTGCATTAAAGTCACTTGTTGAAAAAGGTATTGTAATAGAAAAAAAAGTTGGAAAAACATTAGTTTATCTTTTGGATAAAGATAATCTATATTCAGATAGCTTAGGTTTTAATAGATATACTCTTCAAAGAGAAGTAGGATTTATCAAAAAACATCGGACAATCTTTAAAGCAATTCAGGAAATAGAAAACCATCCCTTTTCATGGAATGTAATCTTATTTGGTAGCTATTCAAAAGGCACTGAAACAAAACAAAGTGATATTGACTTAATTGTTACTTGTATTCCTTCTAAGGAAAAAGAAGTATCTAATTTTATCAAATCATTAGAACATAAATATGGGATTAATTTTTCTCCAGTAGTCTTACCAATGCATGAATTTTCAAAAATTAAAAAAGATAACCCTGAATTGTGGAATGATCTTAAATTATATGGAATAGTATTTAAAGGAAGGGATTCATTTTATTATTGGATGTATAAAGATGAAAAAAACTGATTGGTATATCAAACAAGGGCAATTATCAAAAGATAATTCATATAAGAATTTAGCAAATAAATTTTTACAAAAAGCTAGGCAGAACCTTGTAACAATGAGTATTCTATCTGAATTAAACGATAACAAAAAGGCAAGGGATTTACTTAAGATTCCAAAAGATTATGATTCAAATGAATGGGTTGCCATCACTGGATATTATGCAATGTATACTGCTGCAATCTCTCTATTAGCCAAAATAGGATATAGAAGTAAAAACCACACAGCAACATTGTGCGTATTAGAAGAGTTTTTTGTTAAAAAGAAAATTCTAGATGAAGATATTTTAATATTACTTAAATCAGCAATGTTTCATAAAGAAGAAATTGAAAAGCTATCTGATGCGAGACATAAAAGAGAAATAGCTCAATATAGCATAACAAAACAAACAACAAAATCTATTGCAGAAAAAATCAAAAAAGATGCTTATGATTTTATCAACAAGTGTGAAGAGATAATCAATAAATAGAAAATTAAATAAACTCCGACGACTTAATATAATTAATAATCATAAAAAGAGAGGAAAAAATGATAATCAAATCAAACTCACAAAAAGGAGAAAAGCAAGAAGATAGCTTGAAGTGACAACCCCCTCCTGGGGCATCGAACTCAAATCCATGCCCATGTGGAGCATTGAACAAAAATCAGGGAAAAACCACCCCCGGCGGGGGAATGAATAGGGTAAATCCTTCATGCCCGATTGGTGCATTGTTGAAAAATCGGGAAAAACATGACATCTTAGGGATAAGTAGCTAATTAAATCTACAGAAATTAACGAGGTTTTAGAACTTCTTTCTTGAAATTCATGTTTAAG
>JAFCDH010000039.1 GCA_017609795.1 Candidatus Pacearchaeota archaeon
TCATTATAGGTTATCATCAACTCAAAAATTAAGAATTGTTTATAATCTTTATTGTAATATAATGTTGATATAATCTTTCTTAAGAATTAACATTATTTTATTAATATCTCTAATCATAATTAAGCTAAACAGGTCATCTTTAAAGCATTATATTTTATAAGATATAGAAATTAAATAATCTCTTCACAAACTACCCATCCAGCTTAGTCTTTCTCATAAAATCTTTTCCATAAAATAGACCTAAACTACCTTTTCTTGCTTCTCTTTCACAAAACTTAACACTTTCATCTTTATGGTTTCCATCAAAAACCAAAACAGGAACAGGGTCTGCACTATGTGCTTTTAACCTACAAGGAGTAGAATGATCGCAAGTAACAACAACCCGAATATCCTTTCCTTTAACAAACTTTCTTAAAAAACTAAAAAATCTTTTATCAATCATTTCTAACATATTCTTTTTTTCATAAGGTTTATTATCATGCCCTGGAACATCTGTTTCCTTAAACTGAATATAACAACCTAAATAATTCTTTTGTTGTTTTTTAATTATCTTAATTGCAAATTTAATAGATTTATTAAGTGCATCATATAAATTATCATAAACATCAATTTTCTTTAATTTAGGATATGGAAAAGAAAAACAATTCATTCCAGAAGCTTTAGAAATACCAACTTCTAAAGGCATTGAATTAATAGAAACCCAACTCCTATATTTTTTTAATTTAGGAATTTCTATTCCCGGGCCTCTCATAAAAAGCATATTTGCAGGAAGCAATCCTTTTCTTCTTCTTTCAATATTTATTGAATGATTATCTAAAACATTAAATGCTTGAACAACAAAATCGTTTAAAAGATTACAAGTATATTTTGCAATCTCATCTTCATCATCAAAAGGTTTTGAAAATACAAATCTAGAACCTCCTTGCTTAGTATGTTCTGGATCAATATTAGAAATATTATCTAAAAATCCTCCTTTTAAAACCAAAACTCCTCTATGTTGAATAGTTGGTTTAAATTCAAATTTACAAGGTAATTTAATATTATCATTTAAATCTTTAGCAAAAATTTTAGCTTCTTTTGTAGTTAAAGTTCTTCCTGCCCTTCTATCAATAACTTTTCTACTTGTTAGATTATCAATTGTGCCAAAATTAGTCCTCATACATAAATCTCCTCTTTTGATTTTAATTCCAGTAAAAAGAGCTTCAAAAACCCCCCTTCTAGATAATAAAGGATTATTACCTAAAATAGAAACAATAGCATCATCAGAACCAGGAATTTTTTTTTCATTTATTACATACATATTTCCCATTTTTCCTTTTTCACAAAAATAATCTAAATTAGGAGTTTCTGCTACATCTAAAACTGTCTTACCTCCAAAACAATTTTCAGGCAAACCAGAAGCACCATCCAAAATCACTAATATTTTTTTCATGAAAAAAATAGGGGATTACATTATAAAAGTGTTGTGATTAATTAATTTATAAAATATCAATATCTTATCAAAATAAAAGTTACCCAAATGAAAAAATTAAGCTATTTATAACAAAACTCAAAGATTTATAAGATATAAATAAAGATAAAATATCAATAAAAAATATTATAAACCAATTGTTATTAACTAAATCATGTTCAACAGACTAAAAGAAAAATTAAAAGGTTGGATAAGCAAATCCAAAGAAGATATTGAAAAAAAAGCAGAAAAGATAAAAGAACCTAAAACACAAGTAGAAATCAAAGAAGAAAAACTAAAAAAAGAAATAAAAGAAAAACCAAAGAAAAAAACAAGATTAATTAAAGAAAAACCAGAACTCAAACCAGAAGAACAAGGTACAGCAATAGAAATTGAAACAGAACTTGAAGAAGGAATTCCTGAAGAAATAATCGACGAAGAATTAGAAGAAGAAATAAAAAAACCAGGATTTCTTAAAAAAATCAAATCAAGATTTGCTTATAAAATAACTGAAAAAGAATTTGAAGAAATTTTCGAAGATTTAGAATTACTTTTACTTGAAAACAATACAGCATTAGAAGCTGTAGAAGATATTAAAGAAAAATTAGCTAAAAAACTAATTGGAAAAGAAATGAGACAGCAGGAATTAGAAGAATATATTAAACAAGAACTTAAAGAAACTTTAAATGAAATTTTAATTGAACCAGATAATCCTATTAATATAATTAAAATTAAAAAAGCAGAACACAAACCCTTTGTTATTTTATTTTTTGGAATAAATGGCACAGGAAAAACAACATCTATTGCAAAATTAACTCATCTTTTACAAAAAAATAATTTCTCATGTGTGCTTGCTGCTGCAGATACTTTTAGAGCTGCTTCAATTGAACAAATACAAATTCATGCAGACAAATTAAAAGTTCCCTTAATTAAACATGATTATGGAAGTGACCCTTCTGCAGTAGGTTTTGATGCAATTAAATATGCAAAAAAACACAAAAAAGATGTTGTTTTAATTGACACTGCAGGAAGAATGCACACAAAAACAAATCTTTTAACTGAAATGGGAAAAATCTGCAGAATAACAAATCCTGATTTAAAGATTTTTGTAGCAGAATCAATTGCAGGAAATGATGCAACAGAACAAGCAAGAACATTTAATGAAATGATTGAAATTGACGGCTCAATACTAACTAAAGCAGATATTGATGAAAAAGGAGGAACAATAATTTCAATCTCTCATGCAACAAATAAACCTATTTTTTATTTAGGTGTTGGGCAGGGAATGAATGACTTAAAGTTATTTAATAAGCAGGAGTTTATAGAATCATTGGGCCTTTAACAATCTTTTTCTTCTCCTAGTTTTTATCTTATTAACATACTCTTTCATAAGCTTCTTTTTTCTAGGATAAGTAAAACCTATTTGATTACAATATTTCTCTAAATCCCTTATATCTAAATAGTAAACCTTACCAAACTTAGCTTTTGGATTAATCTGAAATTTAATATCATTACACTTTATTTTTAAATAAAACAAGATTTTTTTAATACCTTCAAGCAAATCATAATTTGCAGAAGTCAACCTTACACTATTCGAATATATAGTTCCTTCATCATCAGCAAAAGCCCTTATACCAAAATACAAATATTTTTTAGGTATCTGCAAAATTTTTGAAGAATTTGAAGAACATAAAAAAGAAATTATCAAAAAATCAGATTTAAATAAAGAAGAATTACAACTTTTTCTTTCATTGATTTCAACAAGAATTGACTTAATTCCAAATAGAGAGTTTAAAGATTTTATCAAACAAGCAGAAGAAATAACTCCTGATCCAGATGATACAGAGTATTTTGCTTTAGCATTAAAGTTTAATTGCCCTATTTGGAGTCAAAATAAAAAACTTAAACAACAAGATAAAATTAAAATTTATTCTACTGAAGAATTGATAGAAGTTATTTAAAAATTTAGAGTAAAAATTGCTCTGGGTGGGCACTTATAGAAAATTATTTAATCCTGCTTTATACTATTTAATATATGATAAAAATCAAATTCAAAAAAATGCAAATCTTGGAAGATGAAAGAACTGTCAAGATTATTGGAGGATACAAAAATGAAGAAATGGAAATCGAACTTTCAGTTCTTCAGTTGGCTAAAGTTTTTCAATGTGACAAAGAAGTATTAAAAGAGCAAGAAGAATATGGATGGGGTTCTGAAGAACTGGAAGACAAATGTGAAGAAATCAGAGATATAATAAAAAAATTCCCGAATGTGGAAATTGGAAAAAATGAAATCAATGTTGGATACACTTCTGTAGTAAACAAATCCATCGACAGAGATTCAGAAGATATGAAAAACCAAGTTGTAAGGGTGTTTGGAGAGGATTTGTGCGGGTGGGGGAATGAGGGAATTATGATTCGATTTCCAGTAGAACTATGCAAACAAGATTTGCAAGGAAAAGAATTTGATTTTATTTTAAAGCAGGATTCTATCGAATTAAGGGTTAAGTAATGGGGGAAAGAGCGATTTTTATTGGATTTAACATATGCGATTTAACGAAGTTTGATTTTTCCCTCGTGAAGCGTAGCGGAAGAAATTTGGGGAAATTTTCTGCAAGAAAATTTACCTCTTAATCACTGTTATACGCGTCTGATAAGACCGAGCCATAGTCTGCAAGACGGTCTTTTGCGTAGCAAAAAAATGGCGAAGAGTTAAGTTTTGAAATTATCTTCTAAATAATTTTTTGATAGAAGAAACAAAAAATCTCCAGTGTTGGAGGAGATGAATTATAATTAAAATAAGAAATATTGGTTGCAAAATTTGACTAAAAGGAATTTTAATGAATTTAGATAAAATCATAAATACTACAAGAAATAATAAAATCCAATCAATAATTAAAATATCTTTTCGCATATTTCTTGTTTATATTAAGAAGTATATAAAATTTTGCATAATAATTTCAAAACTTAATTGCGTATAACATCGGGGATAAGGAAAGTTCTTCTGACCTCGAGACTGGAGCGGAACCTCACAGGCTCGAGCTGGAAGAAGAATTTGGATGAACGAACTGCAGGGAGTGAATTCTTTATCCCCTGTTATGTCTCCCGAACGAAGTGAGAATGCAATGTGGTCGACCGTAGGGAGAAGTTGAGTTTGAGTTTTATTCTATTAATTACTTCGTAGAAGACTATCTTTTAGGGCACGCGCGCTTTTTTGTTTCTTTTTTTTCTAAAAAAGAAAATAGAAATAATCTTCAGGGGTAGAAAAGTTTTTTGTGTATTAACTATAGAGTGGTTTTCTTTACAAAAATTTTATAAATGAAAATATCCTTTGAAAAATATGGCCCAAAAACAAAGAAAACAGATATTGTATCCTCCAGTTGTGGCAGCGCATATATCTCGAGAATTGGGGGATTTAGTTGCACCCTACATAAATAACCAACGAGAAATAGAAGTATATTTTTCATTACAACCAAATAGTCGCCCACATTTGGGTACACTAACAACTGTTTCTTCGGCTTTTGCGTTAGCCTATCACCTAAAAGCGAGATTTTGGTTAGATTCCAAAGTTACTTTTGAAGCATTAGATAATGCTCCAACGATGAAACAAGAAGTAAATGGATTTACATATTTTAAACCCATGTGTTTCACTAAAGCAGGAGAAGAAACATTAGCCGAAAAGAATTTAGCCTCCTTTGTTCATTTTATGAAAGGAATTCAGCAAAAATCTAATGTACCTTATTCTGTAAAAAAATATTCTGAAATGCAAAAATCTCCGGAATATCGTAGAAAGCTACTAGAGATTTTAGACCATGAAAAAGAATTATCTGGTTTCTTAAATCCTTTAGAAAAAAGTATTAAACTAAGACCAATATGTCCCACTTGTTTTTATGGCGAAAAATCTGGAAAATTGACTAAAATAACAAGAGAGAATAATGATATGAAACTAGGAAGTAGCTGTTTTGATCACGGAGACTACACTGTGGATATTAGTGCAAAAGGGGAAAACTTCGTTGATTTGAATACACCTGTAAGAAGCGTAATCAGAAAGGCATTATTAATGGATGAATCCAAAAAAGGAAGCTCACTAAAAATAATGGTGGATGGTTCTGATTGGATTGGTATGTCTCAGCAACTTTTACCTTGTTTGGGAATGTTGGGCTATTCTATTCAGGATTTACCCGTAAGGTTTTTTAGCCCTTTAATTGAGGATTGGGCAGGTTCAAAGTTTTCTAAATCAGCATATGTAAAAAAGGGTACATATGAAGGAATCCATCCAGCATTATGCGATTATGGAGAATTCCAAAGTTCGCTCGGAGAAGAAGGCCTTGATTTAATCTGGAATGAAACGTTGGAATGGGTATTAGATTCAAAAAAATTCTTCAGAAATTACACAGTAGATTATTTTACTCAGAGATGGAATTTAGATTCAAGAGATTAACTTGATGTGAATCCCCAATACGCCAAATTTTTTTTCGTCCTCTTTTGAATAAACTTCCATCATTCTTTGTACTTGTTCATCCACCAGCATATCTTTTGGATGTCCAAAAGGATTTGTTCCAAAAATTTCAAATAATGTTTTAAAATCATTAAATCTTGATAACCCTATAACTTCTGTTTTAATTGTTTTTTTAAGAGTTGGTAATTCAAAGAAAGTTATATTATCACCTAATTTAATCTTTTTCCTTTTGTCATCGAAAAGTCTAACCTCTATTACTTTTTTGCCTTTAGCAATCCTTTCGAATGGATTACTAGTTAGTTTCATTGTGTGATTCATATTTTCTTAGATACCCCTTTAAATTTAAAAATTGTTGGTTTTCTAAACAATAAAAAGATTGTGGAGGCCTAAATCCGGGGTGTATCTTTTGAATATCTCTCAAACTTATCGGCTGTTGGAATAATTTTGAATCTTTTACTTTGAGGGCATATCCGGTACTCTTCCCCCAAAAATACTCTTCAACTCCTTTAATAAACGGATATTTTGATTCTCTAGCCAATTCGAGGATTTCTTCGACCGACCCTTTTGTAGGTTTGTCAAAATAAACCACTCCTTGAATTGCTTGCACGGGAGAACTTACATAAATAGCACACATAAACGGTTCGTCTAATGAACTTGCAAAGACTCTCCTAAATTCAAATACCTTTGTTCCATCGAGGATTCTTTTAAAATATTCCTCTTTCAAACTTATCATATAATACTTCATAAATTAAGATTTATAAGTAAATTTATATATCTTTCCAAATTCTTAATAACATAATGGAAATGACTATTAATACTGCACAAGAAAAAGTAAAAGAATTTGTCAAAAATCAAAACTGGAATGTAGATAATTCAACTATATTTAATCATTTGGTGGAAGAAATTGGAGAAGTTGCAAGAGAATTAAGAAAGGGTAATGAAGATAAACTGAAAGAAGAATTGGCAGATGTCTTTTTTTTGCTATTAAAGTTATCTAATGAAAAAAATATTTCTCTTGAAGAAGCGTTCATGTCTAAATTTGAATCGATAAAAAAGAGATTCAAATAAAAAAATTTGGGGGAAGATTATTTCTAATATAAATTTCAAAACTGAAAGTTTTGACTATCTGTCCTGAAAGGACTAAGCGCGTGCCCGTTTTAAAACTCAAACTCAATTACGCCTAACATCGCGATTAA
>JAFCDH010000079.1 GCA_017609795.1 Candidatus Pacearchaeota archaeon
GTATATATAATTTTCGTATTCCTCGATAAAATAAAATTATTAAACAAGACTTTATCCAAAGTTAAAAGTAACTACTACATAACGTAGCGTGACAAACTATAAATAATAATATTATATTACTTAAATTAGAAAATGATAAAAAATATAGGTCCATTAGAATGTAAAGTCTTAGAAATTTTATGGATTAAAAAACAAGCAACAGCTAGAGAAATTTCTAACTCATTAGAAGAAATGGATGAGAGAAGAGCATATTCCACCGTTAGAACTATTATAAAAAGATTAGTAAAGAAAAAAATTATTGCTGAAACAACAGATCCAAATGAGAGAACATTTATATATATACCCCTTCTTACTAAAGATGAATTAGAAAAAACAATTGTAGATTGTGTTTTAGGGGAGTTGTTATCAAGATTCAAAAAAAGTACCATCAGTTATCTAGCTGAAGAATTATCTGATAATGAAGAAGAAAATAAAAAAATCAAACAAAAATTAAATGAGATGAAACAAAATGAATGAGGTTTTAATAACCATTCTTATATCTATAATATCTTGTTTTATATTTTTAAATATCTCATATATATTAATAAAAAAGTTAAAAATTAATCATCCAAAAGATAAATTTAGGATTTATGCAATGGTTATGACATCTGTTTTTCTTATTTTTATACTCTCTTTTACAGTTGTTGCTAATTCTCTACAAAGCCCCATCAAAATAGATAATTCTTATATTAAGGATAATGAAGAAAATTGTTCATTAGTCGTTGCAATAGATGAAACTCAATTGGAAAAAGACAACTATTTAAATTTTAAGGATTCTATGGATCATGATTGTGAATTTGATTTATGTAATAGTGATGAATGCGAATTTTCTGATTCTTGTCATCATAAAGTTTTATCTTTTTTTATCACTTCTCCTAAATATCTTAATAATATAATCTCCAGATTAACAGAAATTAAATTAGATTCTTCATTTACTTCATTAGATTCTGAAGTACCCATAAATCAAAAAACAATTTTTTCAGGATTAAATAATGAAAAAATAAATGAAAATCCCGATAATGACGAATCTAATTTTTCCTTTTTTTTCCTGATTTTCAACATTATTTTATTTTTATTATGTATTGCATATCTTTTGTTTAGTTTAATATTTAGTAAAAAAATTATATTAAAAAATGTCAATGCAAAAAAATGTAGTGATCCAAATGTTTTGCAGATGGTTAAAAAATTATGCAAAGAAATAAAAATTAAAACTCCAAAAGTGTATATTTTTGATGGAGATCCAAATGCTTTTGTATTTGGTTATCCTGCCTCTTTAGTTATATCAAAGAATTTAATCAATTGCTTATCAGAAGAAGAACTAAGAATTGCATTAACTCATGAGCTTGCACATATTAGCAACAAAGACCATATACTTAAACCACTACTACAAACAATGAGGATACTGTTTTTTTATAATCCTATTGTTCATATTCTTTATTATAAAATGATTAATGAACGAGAATTATTAGCAGACTCTAAATTTATTAGTTCTAAAGTTGAAAAAATAAGGTTTATGGAAATATTATTTAAGATAAATGACTATAGTAAAAAACAGAATCTTTTTTCTAGAAATATTTATGGGACAAGTTCGTTATTATTAGTTTCTCATAAAATGAGAAAGGGTAGGGATTACAGATAGATATAATCATTTATTTTCACATAGTAGAAAAAAATCTTTCATCACTATATTAATATGTTTACTTGTTTTGTCTTCAAATATATCTATTATAGCTATAGCACAAAATAACTTCTTAAATGATCATGTTGGTTTTAATGAAGAATTAGAAACTGAGATGCTGATTTAGAGGATTGTTGTAATATTCAAAACATTGACACGATTTATATTTTAAGATTAATTAAGCAAAAATCTGATTTATTAGATATTATTGTAATAGAAGATACTTTTCATGAATCTAACTAAATATCACTTCTTATATTCAATTTAAAAATAATGGTCGGACTTTTAACTTTTGGAAGGTAAGCCTGCTTCGGGCCTTTTAGCAACTAAAAATTTTTATTTTAAATTTAAAAAAAAAGAAAAAAGAGAGAAAAAGGTTTATAAATTAATTGCTAGGAGTAACCCACCGGTAACCATCAATGCAGCTCGAACATAAACATTAAGTTTATTATTTAATAAACCGCCAACTAAAAGTAATCCGCCGGCTCCAGCCATAAATGTGAAGTTAACAATGTTTACAGCCAAAGATGCATTGCCAAAAGTTACAAATTGCCCTACAAGTCTTGTTATCCATGCAACTAGAACTGCAATAAATAAGCCGATTACTATCATTTTTAGTGAAAACACAAAATCGATAAATCCGTCCATTCCGCTTGGCCCAGTTTTTACTGGTTTTGGCGGTGGTGCTACTGGCCGGGGTTGAGCTACTGGTTGTGATTGAACAGGTTCAGCTTCTTTTGATGCTCCACATAAAGGGCAAAAAGCTGCATCTTTAGAAAGATCAGCTCCACATTTTGAACATTTATCTGCCATTTTTCCACCTTCTTATATGTCCTTAATCCTTAAAGTTGTATATATTGCTTTCTTTTTGAAAAATAAGTTTATTTTTTTCCTACGTTACAACTACAACATATACCATGTTCAATATCATAGCAATTACTACAAACAAGGCTACCGCATAAATGACATGTATACATAGCACCAGGTTTTCCACACTTACTACATAAACCCATAAGATCCATGTTTATTTCTCTCCAAATGCTACAAGTTTTTTCTTTAATTCATTTAGTGGCATATTGGTTGTTACAAGAGGTATATTTTCACGCTCGGCAAGTTTTATTGCTAGAGCATCAACCGATCCAGGTCTATGATAGATTACAACAGTTGGTTTTACCGGGTGAACTCTTATTGCAATCATGGGGCTACGGCCATAGCGGATACCAGTAAAAATTATTGCTCTTTCAGTACTCCAACCATACAAACGAGTATAATCACCAGAATTAATTGTTTCAATTGTTTTAACACTATCAACAAGAGTAAAACCCTTCACAGTTTTC
>JAFCDH010000040.1 GCA_017609795.1 Candidatus Pacearchaeota archaeon
TTGTTTTTGCTATTGCATTTAATTTATATAAAAAATATAGATTTAGAGATAAAGGAGGTTGAAAATATTGAATATTGATGAATGAAAAACCGAAATTTTTATAATAATAAAGTTATAAAGAAGATAAGTGAGGCTTTTAAAGAGAGGTTAAAAAGAGCTTTTAGCTAATGAGATTTAAATCTTAATTTAGTTTATAAGAATTCCAGATAAATAGTATGAACAATAAGATTTAAGAAACATAATTGATTAGAATTAATATTGAAGAGGTGAAAATGGCAAATAAAAAAAGAAGAACAAATCAAAGAATAATAATAGGAGTATCTTTTTTATTTTTTTCAATAATCTTAGTTGTAAATAATACTACTCAATTATTGCAAACTTTTGGTATAAAAATGTCTTCACCAATATTATTTATTGTTTCAATTATAGGAGTTTTAGCTAGTGCAATTTGGGCAATAGTTTTGGCTGCTATTGGGGAATTTAATTAAAATGGCAAAAAGATTTAAAATTGGAAATGAAAAAGAAGATAAAAATTCAAGAGTACTTTTAGATTATAAAAATGAATCTATTAGAGATGAAATAAAAGATATAATTAAGCAAGGAAAAACCGAAAATGTAAAACAGGAGAAAAAATTAATACAAAAAAAAGAAAATCAAGAAAAAGAACTTGAACAAAAAAAAGATTTAAAAAAACAAAGAAAATTAGAACAAAAAAAAGAAAGACAAAAGAGAAGAGAAAAGCAAAGGCAGGAGCAAAGACAAGAACAAAAAAATAAAGAGGAAAAAAAGCAAAGAAAAAAACAAAGGCAGAAACAAGAACAAAAAAGAAAAAAAAGAGAATTAGAACAAATAGAAGAACAAGAATTAAAACTAGATAAAGAAAAACAAAAACCAATAAAAAATCAAAAAAGGATATTTTTTAATCATAAGACTCATAAAAAAGCAATTGTTAAAGAAAGAATAATCCAACAAAATGGAATTGAAAATGTTAAGAGAAATGAAAGACCAAAGAAGATAAATAAAATTCATCATGAAAAAATAAACAAGATTTCTAAAGAAAAGGGAATTAAACTTCATAAAAATATTGAAAAAATTAAAAATATTAAATTAAAACAAATATCTTTTAAATCAAAAAGAATTAATAAAAAAGAAATAAGAGCTTTTTCTGAAAAAGCAAAAAGAATAAAGCAAGAAATAGCAAAAGTTATTGTTGGACAAGAAAAAGTTGTTGATGGTTTGATTCGTGCTTTGATTTGTAATGGGCATGTGATTTTAGAAGGTGTTCCTGGAATAGCAAAAACCTTATTAATAAAAGCTTTAGGAAAAACAAGTGGTTGTGATGTTAAAAGAATACAATTTACAGTAGATTTGCTTCCTACAGATATAATTGGACTTACTATTTATAGAGAAAAATTAGGATTTGAAGTAATTAAAGGTCCTGTTTTTACAAACTTTATTATTGCAGATGAAATAAATAGAGCTCCTCCAAAAACACAATCTGCTTTGCTTGAAGCAATGCAGGAAAAGCAAGTTACTATTGGAAGAAAAACATTTCTTTTACCAAGACCTTTTTTTGTAATGGCTACTAAAAATCCTATTGAAGCAGCAGGAGTTTATGCTCTTCCTGAAGCACAAGTAGATAGATTTCTTTTTAAGTTGCTTATAACTTATCCACCAATTGAAAATGAAAAATTAATAATGAAAAAAAATATTGAATTTTATGATTTTGAAGACTTTAATTTGCAGCAAATTATTTCTCCTAAGGAAATAATGAATATGCAGTCTCTTCTTAAAGAAGTATATCTTAGTCCTAATTTAGAAAATTATATTGTTAATATAGTAGATTATACAAGAAACAAGAAAAATAAACATGCTAAATATATAGAATGGGGAGCATCACCAAGAGCAAGTATTGCTTTTTTTATGGCAAGCAAAGCACAAGCATTAATGAAAGGAAGAAGTTTTGTTGTTCCTGAAGATATTAAGAGTGTGGCTTTAGATATTTTAAGACATAGATTAATTCTTAGTTATGAGGCAGAGGCAAATAATCTTACTCCAGATAATTTAATAACTAATATACTTAAGGATGTTGAGATTTGATGGATTTTTTAGATTTAAGAAGATAAATCTACAGAAAATTCTAATAGAATTTTCTGTCTGTTCAACTCTTACGAGATTGAACATAACTTAAATCTTTTTATATAAATCTGTAAACTATAGAAAGAGAGGGAGATGACGAGTGTTTTGAGTTAAGTAATAAAAATAGAATAAGAACTTAAAGCAGGAGTGGAGATTAAGTACTGATAAATAAAACTGAAATCTTACAACTCTTTCAAAAAGGCTTGACCCAAAGGATAGGACGAGATGAAGATGATGAGATTAAGTTACTTAGGACATAACTTGAAAATATAATGAGATTTTAAAAAGGTTATGATCCAAACCAAAATATATTAAAAAAATGGGAAAATTAAATGTTGATTTTTTGAGAACAATAGCTAAATTTGAAGCAGCTATGAGAAAACAGTTTTTAATTAAATCTATTTTTTATAAAAAAATGTTTAGAGGAAAAGGTTTAGAATTTGATTATCATCGTAGATATACTGAAGGAGATGATGCTAGTTTAATAGATTGGAAAGTTTCAATGAGAACTCAAGAATTAGTTATTAAAAGATATTTAGAAGAAAGAGATTTGAAGATTTTTTTTATAATTGATGTAGGAGACAATATGGTTTTAGGTTCTGGAGAGCATTTAAAAAACGAGATAGCAGCAGAGATTACTGCTTGTATAGCTCATTTAGCTATTCTTTCTGGAGATAGTATTGGATTTGAATTATGTGGGGAAGGCATAAAAAAGAGAGAAATGTTTTCTTCTGGAATTAAACAATTTTATATTCTTGAAAAACATCTTAAAGATTCAAAAATATATGGAGGAAAATCTAATTTAGGAAAAACTCTTGAGGTTCTTATTCCTTATTTAAGAAATGTTTCTGCTGTTTTTATTATTTCTGATTTTATAAATATAGATGAAAAAACTTCAAAAATTTTAAAACAATTTGCAAGTAGATATGAAACAATGGGTATAATGGTTAAAGATCCTGTAGATGTAGAGCTTCCTGATTTAAAAAGAGAAGTTGTTATTGAAGATATTTCTACAGAAAAACAAATATTAATAAATCCTAGTTTAATAAAACATGAATATAAAAGACATGCGCTTCAACAAAAAAAAGAAGTTGAAAATCTTTTTAAAAAAAGTGGAGCTGATTTATTAACTCTTTATACAAACAAAGATTTTATTCTTCCTTTAACAGAATTTTTAAAACTTAGAATTAAAAACAAAAGATTTATTATTCCAAGGAGATGAATTAGGTTTGAGATTAAATAATATTGGAATCTTACAAACCTTTAGAAAAGGTTATGATTTAAAGGATAGATGTAGATGATAAGTTTAGAATAATGAGAAGTTAAAGAAAACTCAGATGATAAAGCTTAAAGATGTATAAAGATACTAAAAAATAAATAAAAAAAGGTGAAATAAAATGATGGTTATATTTACTAGGCCAGCGTATTTGTTATTACTTTTAGCTATCCCTATTCTTATCTTTTTTCACATAATTTCTTTAAAATCTATAAAAAAAAGAGCAGTTAAATTTGCTAATTTTGAGGCAATAACTAGAATTAAAGGTGTTCAGATTTTTTCAAAAAATTTAACTATTTTATATTTAAATATAATCATGATAGTCTTAATTGTTCTTGCAGTTTCTGGGACAAGTATAACTCGTGATGTTAGTGCAAGTCAAGTATCTTTTACTTTAGCTATAGATGCTTCTGGAAGTATGGCTGCGCAAGATATATTTCCTGATAGACTTGAAGCTGCAAAAACTGCTTCTATGGATTTTTTAAAAATGGTTCCTGAAAAAACAAGAATTGCTATTGTTTCCTTTTCAGGTAGTACATTTATA
Organism: Candidatus Pacearchaeota archaeon; assembly: GCA_017609795.1. GTDB lineage: Archaea > Nanobdellota > Nanobdellia > Pacearchaeales > GW2011-AR1 > ARS1285. The sequence continues at coordinate 3,960 of JAFCDH010000040.1, forward strand.
GAACAAGAATTAACAGAAGATAAAAGTTTACTTAGAAGTGCTATAAATGAACTTGATATTAAAACTATTGGTGGAACAGACATTTTAGGGGCAGTAATTGCTTCTACAAATTTATTAAGAGATGAAGAAGCTAAATCAATTGTACTTATTAGTGATGGACAAGCTAATGTAAATACTCTTCAAGATATAATAGATTATAGTAATAAAAATAGTGTTAGAATTCATTGTTTAGGTATTGGAACTGGTGAAGGAGGAATAGATGCTAGTGGAGGAGTTTTTAAACTTTCTGAAGATACCTTAAGAACAATAGCACAGAATACTGATGGAAAATATTATAATATTCAAAATGTAGATGATTTTTATTATTCTTTAAATGATATAATTAATGTAACTGAGAAAAGAGCTATTTATGACTTGTCTTTATATCTTATGATAACCGCCTTAGTTCTTTTAATAATAATATTTGTTCTTATAAACACAAGATATAGGATTTTACCTTGAATTGGGGTTTGACAAAAAAATTAAGCATAAAATTATTAGGCTTATTAAAATAATTAACATTAACAAATAGTTTCCTTTTAATGCATAAAACTTTTGTTTACAAGAAGGACAAACTCCATCTTGTTCATAAACACAATCAATATCATCTTCATCAAAGTTTTTAATATTATCATAACAATAAGGAGGATAAGCAGATTCATCAAACAATATTTGAATATCTAATTTATCATAATCTTCTTCAATTAATGCTAATCTTGAGATTAATAATTTATCTTTATCATAAACTTCCATATATTCTTTTTCTCCTATTTGAATTTTTCTTGTGGTTATAGGAACTTTTGTTATGCATTTTTTTGAATCAACAAAATCAGAAATGCATTTTGAATAATCTTTACAATATCTATATTGAAGACTAGAAACTAATCTTTCTGTTGTAAGACTTTCTACATCATATACTGCTTGGCATTTTCCCCAATCACTACAGACAAAATTAGGTTTGCATCCTTTTTCTCCAAGCATTAAAATAAAATTTCCTTTTCCACTAAGTTTTGGTATTACTTCTGTTCCTCCAAGTCCTTTAATACTAACTAATTCTTCAACACTTCCTTCTTCTAATTCTCCAGGATAAAAATAAATTTCTGGTGTTTTTTCTTTTTCAAGAATTTGTAAAACTTCTAAGTCATTTAATTCATTTAATTTTTTAAGATTAAATAAAGATTCTTTGCTTAAACTTCCATCTTGCCATTGAACTAAATAATCTTTTGGTAAAGAAACTCCTTTGACTTCTCCTACTAACCCTGTTTCATCATTATAAACAAAATCTCCAGTTCTAAATTGTGAAAAAAGATAAATTGAAGTTATAACAACTATTAAAATAACTAAAACTAAAACAATAAAAAAACTCTTTCCTAAACTGATTTTTCTTGTTTTTGCCATTTGAATATTATTTAATTGGAATTTGATATTAATTATCGATTCCTTATTGTTTTATTAGTTTTTAATATTTAATAAATCTTTACAAAAACATTTTTATACTATATCTCCTTTATTTAATAAAATGGGTGATAATTTTATAATTTTTATATATGAAAGTCTTGGATTAAAATTAACTTTAGCTTTAACTATCTTGTTTACTCTAATTTTTTTATTAGTTTTAATTTCTATTTTGAAAAAGTTCTTTAGGAAAGATAAAGGTAAGAAAGAGACTGTAAAAAAGAAGGTTTCTAAGGTGAACTTAAATAAAGTCTCTGCAAAATCTCCAAGAGGAGAATTAGTGTTGCTTGATAAAAAAGTAAGGGATTTTTTTAAGAAAAAATTAGAATCAGAATCAGAAATGACTTATTCTGAGATAGTTAGAAAATTAAAGGAGAAAAATAAGCCTGCACCAATAAGTTTTTTTAAAGAAATGAATTATCATCTTTATTCTGAAAAAATAATTTCAAATCAAGAAGTAGGAGACATGAAAAGAAAATTTTTAAGCATAATTGAGAAAAAGAAATCTAAATCACAACAAAAACCTAAAAAACCAAGAATAAAGCCTAAGGTTCTGAAAAAGAGATAGTTTTTTAATTTAAATAATTTAATCTTAGTCTAATTATATTAAGATAGAAAGCTTGAATAAGAATAAAATTTAATTTATATTTTTCACAATCTTTTTAATTCTTTTTTCAAATTCTTTTAAATCATCAATATTCATCTTAGCTCCTGTAGCATGTTTATGTCCTCCACCTATTGCACTTTCAAGCCCTTTAATTGCTTTTAATGTGATTTCTCTTATATCTACTGTTTTTCCTCTTAAAGAAATATTTGCAGAATTTTCTTTTTTGTAAATAACTATAATAATTTTATCTTGAAATTCATGACTTAATTGACTTGCTAAATTACTACTTAGACTTAAATCTCCACCATACTCAAAATAAAGCATTTTTTTATCAACACATTTTCTTGCTTTTCTTATTAGTTTTTTATATCTTAAATCTATTTCTTTAGCATGTTTTAAAAGTCTTCTTGTGTTAAAGTTTTCTTCTAAAATATCTTTAGGACCTTTAGCTTTCATCATAAATCTGAGCATATTCACAACATTTGTTGTTCTGTCTTTTAAAGAAAAATCTAAAATTTTTGCAATTTCTCCAAGTTCAGAATTATATAATACATCAAATGGAGATTTAATATTTTTTTTACTTAATTCTGGATATTGTTTTTCAAATTCAGGATAAAAATCAGGCATATAACAATCACTTATACATCCTATTGTTGCAATCCATATATCTTTTTTTTGATTAGCAATTTTATAACAAAGATAACAAACAGGTTCATTTGTTTTGTTATTATGATAAGGATTATAATATGAAATTTCCTTATCTTTTGGTTTATCTACATTGTGATGATCTATCCAAACAACAGGAAGATTATTTTGTTTAATCTTATCTAAGAATTCTTGTTTAACAGTTGGAATATCTAAAATGAAAATATAATCTGGTTTTAATTCTTCAATTTTTCTATAATAATTTAAATTTAAATTATGTGCACCCTTAACTGCAACTCCTTTTCCTGTTTTTAAAAATCTTTGAAGTAAAAGAAAACTACATAATCCATCATTATCATTATCAAAAAAGAATAAGGGATTTTGAGCTTTTTTAAGGTGCTCTCTGATTTCATTGATTTGTTGTGGTGTTAGCATTTTAGTATGAATTAGCTACATAAGCTTGATTTGTTGTTTGTTTATTACAGATTGCACATTTGTTTGGTTTTGCTTGTTTTAAATCACTTCCAAATAAATCTAATCCTTGTTTTTGACTCATTATTTTATCATAACATTTTCCTGATTCACACCAATATATTTTAGCAATTTTATTATTATTTACTGCTTTAGAGATTCCTTTAAAATCTGAAACATTTATAATTGCTTGTTTTAATTCTGCTTTTGATTTTTCAAGTAATTCTTTTTGTATTTTATCAAGTAATTCTTTAATTTTCTTATCTATATCTTTTTCTTTAATTTGTATTCTTTTTTTAGTATTTCTTGAAAAAATAGTTAATTCTTTGTTTGCAATTTCTTTTTGTCCTAATTCTATTCTTAAAGGAATTCCTTTTAATTCAGAATCATAAAATTTACTTCCAACAGAATCTTCTTTTAAATCAATTTTAATTCTAAAATCTTTTAATTTTTCTTTTATTTCTTTTGCTTTTTTTATTATCTGGTTTTTATTTTCTTGTTTATATATTGGAAGGATTATTATTTGTATTGGAGCTATATTTGGGGGGATGATTAATCCAGAATCATCTCCATGTTGAGAAATTACTGCTGCAAGAAATCTTTCTCCATTTCCTGTACAGGTTTGCCAAACATATTTTTCTTTTCCATCTTTATCTATAAATTTTATATTGAATTTTTTTGCATAAGCTTGTCCAAGATTGTTTAATGAACCATTTTCTAAAACTCTTCCATTTGGCATTAATGTGTAATATTCTAAAGCTCCTTCTGCTCCTGGAAAACATTCCCATTGAGGTTTTTTTACTAATAATGGTTGAACTGCTATTTTTTTCCAAATAATATCATTTATTTTTTTATGTAATTGTATTTCTTCTTCAGCTTCTTGTTTTGTTGCATGAACAGTGTGAATCTCATACCAAGGGCCTATTTCCCTATCCCTTATTAAAGGACGAGTTTGTTTTGTTTCATATCTATAAGAAAAGACATTTTCATAAATTCTTAAAGGTAAATCAGTATGTCCTCGTATCCACATAGAAAACATAGGATACATTGCAGGCTCTCCTGTAGGTCTTAAAATAAATTCTTGTTTATCTTTTTTTCCTGCCCAAAAACCTTCTTCTTTAAATCCTTTCCACCAAGAATCATTTTGTTCAGCATATTCTATTGGAACCATTAAAGGAAAATACATTTCTTTTATATTATTTTCTTTAAATTCTTTATTCCAGATGGCTCTAATTCTCTTCATCATATCATAACCATAAGGCATCCAAACAAACATGCTTTTAATGTTATACCTGTTATCTATAATTTCTCCTAATTGAAGGATTTGAGACATGTATTCAGGAAAATTTGATTTTTTTGCATTAAGTTGTTCAGGAAGTTCTTTTTTCTCTATATTTGATTTTTGGGCATTTTCTTTTTGTTGATTAGGTTGTTTTTTAGGGTATTGTTCTTGTGTTATTTTCATATCTGCTTGTTTTTCTAATTTTATTAATTCTTTTTGATTTAAATTTGCCCCTAAGTATATTCGTTGTTTTTCTACTTTTTCTCCTTTTCTTATAGATTTTACTCTATAATAATATTTTTTATCTTTTCTTTTTTTTATTTCAGTAAATACCATCTTGTATGAAATCGTAAGGGAACCAAGTTTCCCTTAACAAGTCAACCCTCCTTTAGTTAACAAGTCACCTTTCCTAAGATAGCTTGCAAAATTTATTTATATTAATTTATGTGTCTACATTCTTTATAAATCTTTCTAATATGTAGACGTAATATATTATTGTGTGTCTACATATTATGTTCATATGTGAGAAATGTAGACATACATATTATGATTTAAGAAAAGCAAGAACTTTTAAATGGAAAATTATACTCTTATATTATGGGTCTGTGATGTAATTGGATAACATAAACGGGTTCGGTCCGTTATATCCGGGTTCGAGTCCTGGCAGGCCCTTATTTATCTTGGAATTTTATTATATCTTTAAGTTATGTTAGGACTAGCTTAATCTTGATTCAAAACTTTCATAGATTATAAGATATAAATTAAAGAAATACTTGAGTTAACAAAGTTTCTCAAGTTAATTAAGTCAATGAAAATCTTTATAAGTTTAATTTGTTAATTATCTATGAAAATGAGGTGGAAAACATTTAATCAAAGATATTTGAATAAGAAGTTTTGGGCAGCTACATTTACCCTTGTTGGAACAATGATTGGTGCAGGTATTTTAGGACTTCCTTATGCTTTTTCTAAATCTGGATTTTTGATAGGGTTAGGATGGCTTTTGGTTTTAGGAGGGATTTTAATATTTGTTAAATTATGTTTAGGAGAGGTTATTTTAAGGACAAAAGGAAAACACCAGTTAGCAGGACTTGCTGAAAAATATTTAGGCAAGTGGGGAAAGAATTTAATGTTTTTTGCTATGATTTTTGGAATTTATTCTGCATTACTTGCATATCTTGTTGGTGAAGGACAGAGTTTTTCTCAATTATTTACAGGAGGAATTAATTATGCGATTTATTTTGGAATAGGATTTTGGGTTGTTATGACTATTCTTTTAAGAGAAGGACTTAAAGGTTTAAAAAAGATTGAAACATGGGGAGTTTTAGTAATTATTTTTATTATTTTATTAATGCTTGGATGGTATTCTCCAGGAATTGAAGGAGAAAACCTTTCTCATATTGATTTTTCATTTGTGTTTCTTCCATTTGGAGTTGTTTTATTTGCTTTATTAGGTTTTTCTTGTTTACCAGAGGTTGAAAGAGAAATTAAAGGTAATGAAAAAATTTTGAAAAAAGTTATTATTATAGGAAGTATTATTTCTATAGTCCTTTATTCTATTTTTAGTTTTGTTTTTGTAGGTACTTTAGGAAAAGAAGTTACACAAGTAGCTACTTTGAGTTTTGGTAATTTTATTACGGTTTTAGGTATTTTTACTATGCTTACTAGTTATTTTGTTTTAAGTTTTGCATTAAAAGATATGTTTGATTTTGATTTTAATGTTTCAAAACTAAAGAATTTTCTTTTTGTTTCTCTTATTCCCTTAGGACTTTATATTTTTGTTAGTCTTTTTAATCTTTTGAGTTTTGTAAGGATTTTAGGAATTGGAGGGGTTGTTGGAGGGGGTTTAACAGGAATTCTTATTTTATTAATGAATAAAAGAGCTAAAAAACAAGGAAACAGAAAGCCTGAATATAAAATAAAGTTACCTTGGCTTATTGTTATTATTTTAAGTTTAATATTTGTTACAGGGATATTTTTTGAGTTTTTTTTTAGTTTGTTTTGATTAGTAATATATAAAAATCCTTTTTCTCTCTTATAAATATGAAAAAAGAAAATAAATCAATGATTGGGTTGGAAATTCATGGGTATTTGGAAACAAAAGAAAAACTATTTTGTAATTGTAAAAATTTTCATAATATGAAAGTAATTAAACCAAATACTAATATTTGCCCTATTTGTACAGGCCAGCCTGGAAGCAAACCAATGCTTCCAAATAAATCTGCAATTAATAAGATATTACAAATAGGTCTTATGCTTGGGTGCAAACCTAATGAACTTTTTTTATGGCAGAGAAAACATTATAGTTGGCCAGATATGCCTAAAGGATATCAAATAACTATTTCTGGAGCACATGCTATTCCTGTTGCTGAAAATGGAAATTTTTTAGGAATAAGAATAAGAGAAGTACATTTAGAAGAAGATCCTGCTGCTTGGAATCCAGATAAAGGAATAGTTGATTATAATAGAAGTGGGGTTCCATTAGTAGAAATAGTAACAGAACCAGATTTTACATCTCCAGAACAAGTCCAAAACTGGTTAAAACAATTAGTTTTAACATTATCTTATATTAAAGCAATAAATAAAGATGCAGGAATTAAATCAGATGTTAATGTAAATATTAAAGGATTAACAGCAAGAGCTGAAATTAAAAATGTAAATTCAATAACTGAGATAATAAAATCAATTAAATCAGAATTAAAAAGACATGAAAAAGAAAAACCAATTAAATCTGAAACAAGAAGATGGAATTCTACAACAAAAAAAACTCAATTAATGAGGACAAAAGAAGAACAAGCAGATTATAGATTTATTCCAGACCCTGATTTACCTGCAATTAAAATTAATAAACAAAAAATACAAAAAATTAAAAATCAACTTCCAGAATCTCCTCAAGAAAAATTAGATAAAATAATAAAAAAATATAAAATTAATGCCCTTCCATGGATAACTATTGAATGGTTATCAGTATTAAATTATAATAAAAAAACAATGGATGATGTAAATATTAATCCTCAACATATTATTGAGTTATTGAAACTTTTACAACAAAATAAAATTACTCCTTTGGCTGCGAAAAATATTATGAGGAAATTTATTCCAAAATCATTT
>JAFCDH010000041.1 GCA_017609795.1 Candidatus Pacearchaeota archaeon
TAATTTTTAGTTTAAAGTATTCTTTTTTTATTAATTCTTTTTCCATCAAATTAGTTAGATTTTACACACGAACTAATTTGTGGTTGCCTAGGACATATGTCCCTTGCTTCTACACGTGTAGAAAGATTTATAGGTGTTTTTAGGAGAAATAAAGATAATATGGCCCCAGGGGGATTTGAACCCCCGACACCTGGCTTAAAAGGCCAGTGCTCTAACCAGACTGAGCTATGGAGCCATGATAGGCATAGCTCAGAGAAGAATTTTTAGTTTAAAAAGGTTTTTGAGGTCTTATTTCAATAATTTTTCTAAATCTAAAATATCCTTGATATTAAAATCAGCTATAGAATCAGTTTTATCCTCACTAACCAAACAAGTTTTAATTCCTAATGAATTTGGTGATTTTATATCTTGTTTTTTATTATCTCCAACATATAATGCTTGATTTCCAGAAATCTCCCTTACACTCAACCAATTTTTATATATTGTGCTATCAGTTTTATTACCAAATTTTTTTTCAGCCCAAAGATTATTAAATAAACTATAGGATATGCCAATTTTTTTTAATTTATTATAAGCAGATTTATATGCAGAACTTGTTATTAAATCTAATCCATATTCATTAGAAAGCCGTTCCAACATTTCATTTAATTTTTGATTTGGGTTTATCAAATCTAAAATATCTGCTTGCTCAAGTGATTCTTGAACAATGTTCGAACCATTTAAAATCTTGTTATATCTTCTTGCTAATTCTTCAATTGTTCTTGAACCAGAATAACTCCAAGGAAAATTTCCATTATAATTTTCTTCAAATAAATTCTCTGCTTTTCCAATATTAATATTAAATGCAAAAGCTAATTTTTCGTAAATTTTACCTCTTACTCTTTGCTGAATTTTAGATGTGGTAGGATATAAGGTTCCATCTAAATCAAAACCTACCACACAAATATTTTTTAAAGACATTTTAATCAAATTTTTCTTTAAGAGGCCTTACATTTCCACTATTAATCCCTCCACTTGGGAATAATCTATAAAGAACTTTATGTCCTGGGGAAGTTAACACATGAGTTTTATCAATTTTTTCTTCTATCCTTTCAGGTTCCTCATGAATACAATTATAAGGTTTTGGAGTAGCATAATAAGGAAAACCTTTAACTGGGGAATCAATAAAAAGAAGATTTTGTTCTAAACCTTTTCTAATAGCTGATTCAATTCTATGAGAACCATCACAAATCTCAGGAATTTTAACAGTTTCCCCTCTAAATCTCCTATACTCAGGAAAATCTAACTTTTCCACTTCTTGATTTATAACATATTCTTTCTCTCTCATTACTGTTTTTAATTTATCACCAATAGATTCTGAATAATCTAATCCTTTTTCTAATCCAAATTTTATGGGTAAAATCTCAACAACAGAGGGGGTTATAGTCCATTCTTTTGTCTCTTTATTTTCGTAAGAAAGGTAATCAACCCCTCCATCTAATTGAAAAATATCAATTCCTTTTTTTAAAAACATCTCATAAACTTGAGAAACTTTATTTAATTCAGTTAAATAAACAGATGGTTGAGGTGTAAATATTTCGCTTCTAATCTGTCCAGGATTCAATGCTTTTATTTTTATATCAGCCCTTTCATATATTTTAATATTAGGAAATCCCCTTAAACTAATCTTTCTAAGTCTAGAGCATAGTTCTCCAAAACCAAATTCATTTAAAATTTCAATTTTCTCTAGCATGATAACCCCCAAGATATTTTGAAATTTCTTTTATTTTTCCTACTTGTCTTTCTCCTCTTTCTACAAATCTTTTTTGAGTTTGATCAATAATTTTTTTTTCTACTTTTAATCTTTCCTCTTCCATGTATCCAAAAACAAATTTTCGATTATAAGCTCTTTCAACTATTGTTTCATTTTTTTCTTTTGATTTTTCAAGCCTTTCTATAAATCCTTTTAAAATAGGTTGGTCTCTTGCTGAAACATGATATGAATCAGAAAAATCAAGCAATCTCCCATTTTTAAGAATCATTCCAGTATTTTCTATAACTTTTTCTCTAATATAACATTGTAAAGCATATTCCCCAGCTAGATTCATTGGTGCCGCAATCATAACATTTCTACTTCTAAAACGAAAATTCATATTTAATTTAAATGTATTATCTTTACAAGGGGCAATATATGCCCAAACACTTTGCATGCATGGAGGGTCTTTATGTCCAATATCTAATTTAGGAACCCAAGTTATTGCAGTATTTCTTCTTGTATAAGGTTCATTGGATAAACCTTTTATCATTGATTCTATTTGGTCAATAGTTTCTCTTCCATCAGGATAACTTGCAAGCCTTTGATGATAATGATAAGCCCATCTTTTATCACTTACAGAGTCATAATCATCAACAACCCAAGAATCTTTAGCACCAAGAAGTTCCATTTCATATCCTAATAAATCTTCAATCCCACACCCAATATATTTATGCATAAATAATTTAGAATCAGGATTTTCAATAACCATAGTCATTGTTGAATCTAATTGTAATTTTCCTTTGTCTTTAGGGCCTTGTCTTTTATACATCCCCCCATGATTATATAACTCTACAACAGAATTTTCCCAAGCTTCAGGAAGACTCTCGCCCTTTACATTTAAAACAGGAATATCCCCATTAAACTCTTCACTCCTTTTTTCCATCACAAAAAAACTTCTTTTTCATTTAAATATATTATTATTCTAAGAAATATATTTTATCAATATTCAATTCCTCAATATCTTATAAGCTCAATAAAGAGATATTATCTGAGTTTTCTCCAAAGCTTATCCAATCATCTTCATCTCGTTATATTTCATAAATGTAAAAGATATCTACCTCATTTAGGAGGTAGCCAAACAATATCTATATCTTATAAAATGTAACGCTTTAAAGAAAAGAAGTGTACAGCTTAAAGATTTATAAAGGTATTAAGGAAGCCACGGGCTTTAGCCCGTGGAGGATGTCACACATTCCAGAAAACAATAAAAATCCAAATCACAAAAACGCTTTAACTTTACTCTCAATAACCTCTGCAGTTTGTGCACCAATTATTCTATCAACTTCTTTTCCATCTTTAAAAATAATTAAACAAGGAATTGATGAAATATTATATTTTTGCGCAAGTTCTTGATTATCATCAATATTAATTTTAGTAAATTTAACTTTAGGTATTTGTTCAGCTAAATCTTCAATAATTGGAGAAATCATTAGACAAGGCATGCACCATTCTGCAAAAAAATCAACTACAACAACTTTATGAGAATTATTAATTATTTCATTAAACTCTTCGTTTGTAACTTCCATTGCCGAGTCATTTTTTGCAACCATTTTGTATTTCCCAATCTGTCACCACTTAATTTCTTAAAAATCATTAAAAAATATAGAAATAAAAGGTTAATAAAGGTTTTTGTTTGTTGTTTTTGAATTATTTTCCACAACCACTATATTCAATATGATTACAATTTGGATTTGGACATCTCTCTTCACAATGTCCAAATTTAATCATCTGACTTTGACATTTAATACAAAATCCCCCCCTTTCTCCAATAAGTTTCTTATCATCTTTTTTTTGAGGATTATTTTCACCAGAGGAATTTACTTTTATTGTTTCAGATTGTTTTTTATTTTTTTCTTCATCATCTTTATTCCCCCCATCAAATTTTTTCTCCATCCAATTAAATATATAATCAATAATAGAGTCTGCAGTGTGTATTCCTAATTCTTTAGCTCCTGCAAGAACAAATCCTCTTGGATCAAATTTTTGATGTTTAAATTTATTTGAAAGAGTTTTTACAGGAACTCCATATTGAAGGGACATAGAGGTAAGGGTTCCAATAACATCCATTAATCCTCCAACAGTACTTCCTTCCTTTGCCATATTAATAAATAATTCTCCAGGAGCATCATCTTCAAAAAGCCCAACAGTTAAATAACCTTCATGGGCTTCTCTTTCATCAAGACTAGGACTAATAGCAAACTTATGAGTTATAGAATTTCTTGTGTTTGGGAGTCTTCTTCTTATAGGTTCTAATTTTTTCTCCAACCCCTTTACATTGGTTTTTGAAACAGAAACAGGCTGTCTTGGTTTACTTCCATATCTATATATTGCAACAGCTTTTAATCCTTTTTTCCATGCATCAATATATGTTTGTTTTATTTCTTCTATTGTTGTATCTTCATCCATATTAATAGTTTTTGAAATTGCTCCTGATAAAAATGGTTGAGCAGCCGCCATCATATTTATATGCCCTTGTGGGGAAATACTTCTTTTACCATTTGCAGGCTTTAATGCACAATCAAAAACAGGAAGATGTTCTTCTTTTAATTCACTTCCTTCTATTGTTTCATTTTCATTAATATAATATAATATAGATTTTTTTTGTTCTTCACTATAACCTAATCTATCTAATGCAAAAGGAACTGCTTGATTAACCATTTTTAAAGTCCCTCCTCCAGCTAATAATTTATATTTAACTAAAGCAGTATCTGGTTCAATACCAGTAGTATCAAAGTCCATCATAAATCCAATTGTACCTGTTGGAGCAAGAACAGTTGCTTGGGCATTTCTAAATCCTTGTTTTTCTCCTTTTTCTAAATCATATTCCCAATCTTTAATAGCAGAATTTAAAGCTTCTTCTAATCCTAAGTCTTTTGGAAGAAGTTTTTTATCTATTTTTTTTGTATAATCTAAATGCATTTTTATTACATTTAACATTGCATCTTTATTTTTATCAAACTCTTCAAAAGCACCTAATCCTTTTGCCATTTTTGTTGAGGCTTTATATACATTTGCAGTTTGAAGTGCAGTTATTGTTGAAGCAATAGCTCTTCCTTCATCAGAATCATATGGAATTCCCCAAGACATTAATAATCCCCCTAAATTTCCATAACCTTGACCTAGAGGTCTAAATTTATGAGAATTTTCAGCTATTTCTTTTCTTGGAAAACTAGAATTATCATAAAGTAAATCTTGAGCAATAGCTACATATTCTACAGCTTTTTTAAAATCAGAAGTATTAAATTTTCCATTCTCATCTACAAAACCTCTTAAATTTAATGAAGCTAAATTACAAGAACTATTATCAATAAACATATATTCAGAACAAGGATTACTTGCATTTATTCTTCCAGAATTTGGACAAGTATGCCACATATTTATTGTAGTATCAAATTGCATCCCAGGATCTCCGCATTCCCAAGTTCCTTTTGCAATCAAATCCATTAAATTATTTGCTTTATATTTTGGCATTTGATCTACAAGTTCCATATTATGAACAGGAACAGTTTGCCAGTCTTCATCTTTTTCCACAGCATTCATAAATTCATCGCTAGCTCTTATAGATAAGTTTGCATTTTGATATAATGCATTATCTACAGCAAAATCAGAATCATATCCTGCATTTATCATATCTCTTATTAATTTTTCTTGTATCATTTTAGCTTCAATAAATTCTTTAATATCTGGATGAGATACTTTAAGAGAATTCATTTTAGCAGCCCTTCTTGTTTTCCCCCCGGACTTAACAATTCTTGCTATTTGGTCATAAAACGCAAAATATGCAAGAGGGCCAGAAGGTTTTCCTCCACCAGATAATGATTCTCTTGAACTTCTTAATGTAGAAAGATCTGTTCCACTTCCAGAGCCATGACTAAATAAAATCCCTTCATAAACAGAAAGCATTAAAATATCCTTCATAGTATCTGCGACAGATTGAATAAAACAAGCAGAAGTTTGAGGATATAAATGAATTTTTCCTTTAGGTATCTTTTTTATTCTATCACCAATAAATGAATATTCATCTTTATCATCTTTTGTTTTTCTAGAAGGATATCTATCTGTTCCTACATTAAACCAAACAGGAGAATTAAATGAAGCTCTTTGGTCAAAAGCCAATTTTGATATTTCCTGATTAAAAATTTCTTTACTATTTTCATTAAAATATCTATCTTTTAATCCCCAATTTGCAATAGTTTCACTAACTCTTCCAACCAATTGTCTAAGGGACGATTCTCTTTCTATATTTTCTTGATCACCATAAAAATATTTTGAGGCAATAACTTTTCTAGCTAATTCACTAAAATATCTTGGGAATTCACAATCTTTTTGTGTAAATAAAGGTTTTCGTCCTTCATCAGTTATCTCAACGTCAGATTTATTCCATGGAATGCCTTCATAAACATCCAATCCTTCATGAGTAAAATATCTATCAATCACTAAACCATAACCATCTCCCTCTCCCATCTTCTACAAACCCCTCATCTCCTTTTTAAAATCTTTAACATCATGAAAATCTTTGTAAACACTTGCAAATCTAATATATGCAACTTTATCTAATTTTTTTAATTTTTGCATCACCATTTTTCCAATCATTTCTCCTTTTACTTCTTTGCCTTTTTTAACTAATTTTTCTTTAATGTCTTCAACAATCTTATCTATTTTTTCCATAGATACTGGTCGTTTTTGACAAGCTTTAATTAAACCTAGTCTTAATTTTTCATCTAAAAAGTGCTCTCTTCTGCCATCTTTTTTTACAACAATAATATCTTTTTCTTCAACTTTTTCATAAGTTGTAAATCTTTTTTTACATTTCAAACACTCTCTTCTTCTCCGAGCACCTTGTTTTGATTCTCTTTTGTTTGTTACTTTTGTGTTTGAACCACAAAATTTGCACTTCATTTTTTCTCTCATTCTGAGTTTTATTCATCTTTATCTCATTATTTTTATAGAGATATTAGTTTTTAATCATAATATAAAAGAATACAACATATTGTACTCCTTTTTTTTAAAACTACTATAAACAGTAGTCAGTTAATTTATCAAAATCAAATACTATTTAAAGATTTCTGTAATAGAGAATACATACAAGATACATCACTCTTTGAAATCAAAAGTAAGCTCTCCATCTTCATTAGTTTCTTTTACTATATAAAAAACTTTTATCCATTTAATTTCAATTTCTTTTCCAAGATACTGTTCTAAAAAATCTTCAAGAAATTTAACTTCATCTACCTTATTATCTAATTCTATTAAATTAACTAAATTAGCAGAGCTAATTTTTATAAAAAATATAATCAACACAATCATTAAAACAAGAATCACAATTCTTTTTTTATTTAACATTTTTATTTGTTTTATCTGCCCTTATTTTATTTTCTAGAATTTAATAAGCTAATAAAAGCTTTAAAGATGAGAAAAGAACTTAATCTAATCATCTTCATATCATAATATTATATTAAAATACCAGTTTTATTCCATAGAAAACAAAAATCTCTTTTAAAGCATTATGCCAACAAAACCTTTATAAACCAAAATGCATTATCAAGAATATAGAAAAGAGGCGAACATTTTCATATTACTTAATTAAATATAAAATAAAATATGAAAATGAGAGGTAAAGATGGCATATGAAGATATTTATACTATTTTAGGAGAATATTTAGGAATCACCGCAGGAGCTACATTAGTTCTTGTTATGATACTTTCTATTTGGACATTAGTTTGGAAAGGTTTAGCTTTATGGAAAGCATCAAAGAAAAATAGTATACCCTGGTTTGTAATTATATTAATTATTAATACTATTGGAATTTTAGAAATTCTTTATATATTTGTATTTTCTAAAATGAGTTTTAAGAATAAAAAGCTAAAGTTTAATAAGAAGAAATAATTCTCAAATCTCTTTGTATTATAAATTAATGAATGACAAATATAAACCAATTAAAGATCTATTTGGAGAACAATTAGCTGAACAAAGTATTGTTGAATTAGCAAAACACTCAAGAAGGAAGTATAAAAAGAAAAACTCTTTGTAATGTTGTTCGTATGAATGAAAAAAATGCTAAGATGTCTATTTCTTTTCCATTTTCTAGTAAAAACAAAAGAGAAAGTCATACGTATAATTTTACAATCTTTAAATCAGGAAATATAATAGATCCTATTACTGGGGGCGAAGAAGTTAGTTTTTATAATTCTTATAGGGTTGTTGAAAAAGCATGATAAATCTTAATTTTCTAATCCCAACTTATTGTATTAATTAAAATTCTAAAAAGATAAACAGAAAAGATTAAATAATATTTTTGGTTTCTCATTCAATGGAAACTTATTATGTAGATTCTTGTATTTATTTGAATCTTTGGAAAAAAGAAGTTGATGAATCTGGAAATAATTTATGGGAATTTGCTAAAAACTTTTTTAAAAAAGTAGATGATGAAATTTCAATCATTTATTATTCTGGATATTTATTAAAAGAATTAATGTTTGTTTTTGATGAAAAGAAGTTTATTGATAAATTAGAATTATTTAATTTTTCTTCCAATTTTAAGAGAGTTAATCTAACAAAAGAAGAATATATGATAGCTAAAAAAATCAAAAAGGAAAATAGTGAGATAATAGCTAAAAAAATCAAAAAGGAAAATAGTGAGATAAGTTTTTATGATATCATTCATATGTTATTAGCTAAGAAAACAAATTCTATCTTAATTATCAGAGATAGTTTTCTAATCAATTTAGCAAAAGAATATCAAGTAATAGTAAAAAAACCAGAGGAAATTTTATAACTTTCCAAAATTATTCATTTCATCAATATTAATTTCTTGATTAGATAATTTTTTTCTTATTTTTCTAATTTCTTCAACAGAGTTTTTCCCATTGTTAGGCATACTTCCTACTTCTTTTTCCAATACAAATCTTCTAACAGCATCCCTTATGACATCAGATCTATTTGCATAAATTTCTGATTTAACCAAAGAATCAACTTTTTTTAAAATCCCTTTATTCATTCTTATTTGTAAAGTATCCATTACCATTGTAATGTAATAGTAATGTCTAGATTATTTAAATGTTTTGGTTAAAACAAAGAGTTTTTATCAAAACTACAAAACAAATAAAAACTCCTTTTTCTTAAACAGTTTATGAAACAAAAATCAAAAAAAGGCGCAGCATCTCAGATATTAACTATCACTCTTTTAATAATAATAGTAATAATTGCAATTCTATCTATTTCTACAATTTTAAAAAATAAACAAGCAGAAGATATACAAACTAAATTCAATTGCATAAATGATGTTAAAATAGAAATATTAAATGCTTGCTACAACCAAAACATTCTCAACATCAAAATAAAAAATAAAGAAGATATTATTTTGGGAGATTTTTTTCTAATAAATATGCAGTTTAATGACAAAACTTCAGAAACAATTCCAACACCTTTTAACACATTTATAGAATCTTATGAAACAAAAATAATTCAAGTTCCATATCACCAAAATTTAAACAAAATAAAAGTAATCCCAAGAATTGAAAGCCAGAGCTATTTATGTCCAGGAATAGCTCCAGAATATGAGAATATAATGGAGTGTGAGGAAAATTAACATTTATATCTTAATGTAATATAATAAGATGACCTTCAGAGATTAAGCCCCTCATCAACACAGCTCCAAGTTTCATAAACATTCCAGATAAATAATATATTAGAAAACAAAATGAAAAAACCAACCACCACAATAATAATCTTAGCAATATTTTTAATTCCATTTATATCAGCAGAAATAGTAGATATAAATCCAACAATATCCCATCCAACAAATAATATACAATTAACAATAACCCCTGAAACAGTTGGTTTTTATAATATAATATATATTTATGATTCAGGAGATAATTTTGTAGATTTAATTAATGTCCCTTGTGACACAATTTGCACAGAAAATAAAGTCTTTGATTATACTGTTCCTCAAAATTTTTTAGGAGATTATTATTTTGCAACATATGATTATGATATAGAAGATTATGAATTAGATTCTTTTACAATAAATCCTCTTTCTGATATTGTAGGAATTTCTGGATTAGACATATCAGATACAGAATTTCCAACAAGCTTAGTAGTAAATCCATCTCAAGCAGAAAATGCAGATATAACTATCTCTGCAATATTAAATACTCCAAATTGCGAAGCTTCTAATTTAAATGCATATTTATGTGAACCAATACCAACAACTGCTAATGATTTTGGTGAAATAAGAAAAATAACAAATGTAGATGAAACCTGGCAAACCATAAACCTATTAAACACTTATACTAGCCCAGTTATAGTCTGCACTTACAACCTTCCATCTGCAACAGATTTGCCTGCAGTAACAAGAATAACAAATGTTCAAAGCAATAGTTTTGATTTAAGAATTCAAACTCCTTGTGGAACAGGAGCTACCTCTGGGGATGTAACTTGTTTAATTATAGAAGAAGGAGATTATACATTAGAAGATGGAACAAATTTTGAAGCACACACTTATCTTTCTCAACAAACAGATGAAAATAATGATTGGACTCCTGTCAATATAGGTTATTCACAATCTTATACAAACCCTATTACAATAGGACAAGTAATGAGTAATAATGATGCAGAATGGAGTAGTTTTTGGTGTTCTGATACAAGCAGAACAGACCCTCCTTCAACTAATTTTTATGCAGGAAAAGAAGTAGGAGAAGATACAAATATAATAAGAGCAGATGAAACAATAGGTTATATTATTTTTGACTCAGGAAGTAATAACATAGGAACATTAGATTATGAAGCAGGAAGAACTTCTGATGCAATACAAGGAATAGGAAATTCTCCACCAT
>JAFCDH010000042.1 GCA_017609795.1 Candidatus Pacearchaeota archaeon
CTTCAACATCTTCTATGTCTTTTACTTCTTCAACATCTTCTAAATCCTTGTTTTCATCTTTATCTCTAACATTAGAATCCATATTTTCAATATTATCTCTTCCATCAGTATCTTTATAGTAATCTAAGCTCTGATAAGAAGTCTCAATTCCTTCTTCTATTTTATCATCTTCTTTCATTTCTTTTAATCTCTCTTCTTCAACATCTTGTTGAATATCTTCTATTTTATCTTCAATTCTATCAAGACTTCCAAAAGGTTTAATCTCTCCAACAGTTTCTTGCATATCTATTTCAGGTTCTTTTTTTTCACTAAATTCTTTTTTCTCAAAAACTTTTTCTTCAGGTTCTGCAGCAATTGGAATATGTTCTAAAAGTTTATCTTCTTCTCTATTAATTTCTTCAGCATCTTTTTTATAAACTTCTTCTAATGATTCTGTCTTTTGTTCACTTCTCTCTTCATCTTGATTTGCATTTTGCATCATCTGTCTTTCCATTTTTCTTTTTTTCTTTTTTAATTTTCTTCTTAATTTACGCTTTTCTTTTCTAGTTAATCTTTTCCACTGCTCTTCAGGTATTTTTAAATCATCATCTATAGCAAAAGACTCTGCTCCTTCTTTTGGTACTTTAATTTGTCTAGGCTCTTGAACCACTCTTGGTGCTTCTATTTGTCTAGGCTCTTGAACTACTGGTTTTTCTCTTAATCTTGGTTCTTCTATTCTTTGTATTTCCTTTTCAATTTCTTGCTCTTCTTCTTTTAAAAATTCAGGAGAATTTTCCTCAAGATCTTTAACAAGATTAGAAATCTCATAAGCAGCATCTGCATTAACAGAAATTGAATTAATTCCTTTTTTAACTAAAAACTCAGCCATTTGTTTATTGCTTCCTGCTTGCCCACAAATACTTGACTCTGTTTTACTTCTTTTACAAGCATCAATAACTTTTTCTATTTGAGAAAAAATAGCAGGATGTATTTCATCATATAAATGTTGAACTAAATCTTCTCCCCTATCAACAGCTAAACTATACTGAGTTAAATCATTTGTTCCTAATGAAACAAAATCAACTTCAGGACATATCTCATCAATAATTTGAACACTTGCAGGAGTTTCAATCATAACTCCAAACTCCATATTATGTGTTTTAATTTCATCAAAATATTCTTTTGCTTTTTTAACCTCTTCAATAGAAATAATCTGAGGAAACATAACCCCAAACTTTTTATAAGAATTTTTTTCAGCAATTTGTTTAATAGCTAATAATTCTGCCCTTAAAATCTCTGGATATTTTAAGCTAAATCTAATTCCATGCAAACCTAACATAGGGTTAATTTCTTTTTCAGGAGCACCTTTTAATGTGCTAAATTCATCTGTTCTAATATCACTTGTTCTTATCCAAACAGATTTAAATGGTTCTGCTATCTTTTCAATCCCTTGTTTTAATATTTTAGTATATTCATGTAATTCTCCTTGTTTTTCAAATAATAAAGGATGTTTACCAGATCTTGTAATCATTCCCTCTATTCTACATAAACCAACATGTTCTACTTTAGATTTAGCAGCTCTTTTAGCAAATTCAGGCAAATCTACAATAACTTTAATTTCAATCCTATTAGTTTTAACAGCAGGTTTAATTTCTGCTTGAGAAGCTTCAGCAACTTCTCCTTCAAAAATCTTTCCATTAAAGCCATCAACAGTAATCCTCATTCCATCTTTTAATAAAGAAGTTGCTTGTCTTGTTCCTACAACACATGGAATCCCCATCTCTCTACTTACAATTGAAGCATGTGCAGTCATCCCCCCTTCATCAGTTACAATTGCAGCTGATTTTTGCATACTAACAACCATATCAGGATTAGTCATTTTAGTAACTAAAATATCTCCTTTTTTAATTTTAGATAATTCAGAAACAGAATCAATTATTTTTACAACACCTACACCAACACCAGGACTTGCACCTAATCCTTCTAAAATCGGTTTTCCAATAATCTCTCCAATTTGCTCTTTTGTATCAAGAGTAGTAATAGGTCTTGACTGAACAATAAAAACTTCTTCTGCTTCAATTGCAAATTCAATATCTTGTGGTTTTTGATAATGATTTTCAAGTTTTATAGCATAATCAGCAAGTTCTAAAATTTGTGCATTAGTTAAAACCTGGCTTTTGCTTTTTGCAGGGCTTAATTCAACAACTGCATTTTTACCACTTCCTCGCCTAACAACTGCAATCTTTTTATCACTAATCTTAGTTTTTTTAATTTTCAAGTCTCTTGAAACAATATGGTTATCTGGATGAATTCTTCCACTAACAATTCCTTCTCCTAAACCAAAAACAGCTTCAATAACAATATCATCACTCAAATCTAAAGGATTTTTAGAAAACACAACCCCAGACTTCTCAGAATCAACCATTTTTTGAACAACAACTGCAATTAAAGACTCTCCTTCTCTAAACCCTTTTTTATTTCTATAATAAATTGCTCTAGAAGTATAAAGTGAAGAAAAACATTTTTTAACATGTTCAATTAAACTATCACTTCCTTTAACATTAAGAAAACTATCTTGCTGTCCTGCAAAACTCGCTGTACTTAAATCCTCTGTTGTTGCAGAACTTCTAACAGAAACAAAAATAGGTTCTTGTGCATTTCTTAAAATATTAAGAGCATCTTTAGAAATCTCTTCTTCATTAAGTTCATCAGAACTCAAAAAATGATAAGATTCAATAATTTCATCTTCAAGCTCTTTTGGGAATTCTTTGCTTTCCATTAACATTCTAATTTTCTTAGATGCATTTTCTAATTCTTCTGTATTTTCTAAATCAACAACACTTAAAATCTCAGCAATTTTAGGTTTCAAACTTTCTTTATCTAAAAAAAAGTCAAAAGCTTTAGATGTTATTATAAAACCAGGAGGGACTGGAAATTTATTATTATACATCTCAGACAAGCTTGCACCTTTTCCTCCTGCAAGAGGAACATCTTTATTATTTAACTGAGAAAACCATCGAATATATTTCTCTGAAAAGTCCATTTTCTTCTCTTTTTTTCTCATCACCATTTTGTGTTTTGTTTTATTAATCTAGAATCTTATAAGCTCAATCAAGCTTCACATATCAGTTCTTCAAAGCTTAATCTTATCCCTTTCTCGTTATATTTCATAAGATATAAGTATAGTTTTTAACTTCATTTAATATTATAAGAGAAAATTGAGTTTATATTTAAACTTTGTGGGGTTTGAGTAGAATAAATTTCAACAAGTTATAGTAAAAAGAGAAAGAATCTTTATTTAACTAGTTTGCAATCTTCTAAAAACTTTTTATTTAGAAAATGAAATTCATCAATTTTATCAAATAATTCCTTACTTAAAGAATTTTTATCAGCAAATAAATAAACAACAGCGCCATAATTCTTTGCTTCTTCAACAGAAGGAACAAAATCAGAATCTCCTGCAATTAAAACAGCATAATGTATTTGTCTCTCAAAACATTTTTTAGCTATATCTAAAGACATCATTACATCTGTCTTTTTTTGCTTGTATACATTTCCTATTAATTGTAATTCTCCTAGTTTTACTTCAAATCTTGGAAGTTGCATTAATTTAGTTATAAATTTTTTCTTGTTATGATAATGGGCTTTGTTTTCTTCTTTTAGAATAGGTAAACAATCATAATAATAAGTTCTTAATCTTTCTGCATTTAACAAATCTGTAATCCTATTTGATAATTTTAAATAATCTAAAGAAAAATTATTATATCTTTTTAACAAAGCTCTTAAGTATCCTCCATCAATAAAAATAGCACAAATCTTAGTCATTTTAAATTGTAAATGCTCAAGAGCCCGTAGACCCTTGAGACTCGGATTGTACTTATATAAGTAATATGTTATATTTAAACTTTGTGGGGTTTGAGTAAGTAAAATAATTAACTTTGTGTTTTCCAATAATACTCCCCTTCTTCTTCATCATAGGATAATAAATACCCTTCACGAGTATTTCTATCCGTAGCTATTAATCCATCTGAGAAATAATTACCCACACCAACTATTTGTGTATTTTCTGGAGGTATTGGAAAACCAGGAAATTCTTCATCCCAATCAAATTTTTCAATAGGATTATATCCATCAATTCCTAATGGAAAAACCATTTCAACCATTCTACTTCTTTTATTTTTTTGCATGATTATTAGAATAAAAATAAAGAGTATTTAAAGATTATGGGGGTTTTCTTATCTCAACTTCTCAATAACAATCTTTGCCTTACAAGGTAATTTAGGAGTTACTTTTTTGAAAAAACTCCTAACCTTAGAAATAGCACTTTCTGTTGAAAAATAAGCAGTAAAAATAGGTTTTCCTTTTTTAATAACTGCAGCTCTTCCTTCAGGACTTCCAAAACTCTTTGTCATACCTGTTTGAACTCTTTCTCCTTTACTTCCCCCAGAAAAGATTCTATTATTTCTTAAAATATTATGTGGATAAACATTACATCTTAAAAAAAAGTTCTTTTGAAATAATTTAGTTAAATCCTTGTTTAAAGATTGTCTTACTGCTTCTAAAGCCAAATCCCTAATTTGAATATTTTCTTCAGTTAAAACAGTAATCTTAAATTTAAATCTATTTTTCTCAAATTTCTTATAATCTCCCATATTAAATTTTACAATCTTTTGAGGAGGAACTGTTTTAATATAACTTAACTGCTGTCTTTTAGACCTACGAGTATTAGTAATTGGTTTTCTTTTTGAATATGCCAATGCTTTTCTTATTGTTGCCATGATTTTGTGATTTTAATTTACTTTATTCATCAATCTTTAATCTTAAAGGATCACTTGCTCCCTTATATTTTTTTGGGAGAATATGACAATAATTTAGATAAGTCATACAAAAAGGTATGATTTCTATATCCTTTTGAGGAATATTACTTTGGTTTACAGCTTCTAATAATTTTGGTGCATTAATTCTTCCACCACCAATAATTCCATATTTATGATTTATTAAAAAATAACTTAAGAAACTTGGAAGCTTTACAATCTCTTCCATACTTATTTTTTTACCCTTATGCCATACCATTTTAATTATTTTGTTTTAATTTTTATTAATTATTATAAATTTTTAAGCTTTATTTCTGTAGTTATTAGGCTATGTTCTAAATATCTTAGTCTTATCATCTTTATCTCGTTATATTTAATAAGATATTAGTATTTTTTACTATCATAAATTTATCTATTTTAATATTTGTTTAATCTCCACCTTATCATTTTTTGCTTGTCCAGGCAATCCTTTTTCAAAAATTGCACGAACCATTCCTTTATTCCCATGAGCAGAACTTATTTTCCCTTTAATCTTTTTTCCAGCAGGAGATGTCCAAATAACTTCTTTTCCTACAAATTTTCCAGCTTCTTCTCTTGATTTTACATCTACATCTATAATATAATGTTTTTCATGAATTCTTTTTAATCCTCTTCTAAATTGTATTATTTTTGGCATTTTATTGTTTTAATATTGTGACATCTTCCCACACCTAAAGGTGTGGGCTTCCTTCCTTAATATCTCTAATCAAAATCAAGCCTTACACTCTCTCCTTAACTTAATTCTCATTTTATTTATCTACTAAATTGATTTAACTCGCCTCTTCCTTATCTCGTTATATTCATTAAGATAGTGAGGTTGTTTGACTACTTCCTAAAAAGGGAGATATCTTTTATATTTATTTATCTATTTCTATAAGCTCAATCAAGTTTTACAGAGGATATTTCTTCAAAACTTCCTCTCATTATTCCCAAGGCTTTAAGTTTTATAGATTATTAGTTTATTAAATTAAATATCAGTATAATTTATTCAGAAAAATCAGGTTTTTAAAGTTTTACTTCTACAAATTTATATCAAAACTTCCAAACTCTTTTTTTAACACTTCCATCATCTCATTATCAATCTTAGCTTTTCTTCCTTTAAACTTTTCTATCATTTGATTAAACTCATTTATATTAGAATTCATAATCTTATTGCCTTGTATTTTTTGAATCTTGTTCTCTTGAATTAAAAAAGCAGGTTTTGTTAAAAATAATTCTGCATGTTTTCCTTTAAATGTTAAAACAACTTTTGTTTTCTCAATCAAACCCAAATCCTTTCTTTGCCCATATTCAATTAAACTATCAATTAAATAAACACACTCTTTTCTTAAAGTTTCAAAAACATATTTACTAGGAGCTTTTTTGCTTTTATATTTCTTTTTTACATTAACTAATTCATTTAAAGTATGTAAAAACTTAGGATTTCCCTTGCCCTTATTAACAATTTCTTTTTCATATTTTTTAATTAATTGAGTTTCTGTTTTATTACCAAACAAAGATTTCATAATCTTAAATACATTAGTATAAATCTCTGAAAAAGTTTTCTTAACCATGCTTTTCTCAATCTCAATTCTTAATTCTTTTAACCTTTTCAAGTATTCCTCAGAATTTTTTAATAATCTGTCAATATCTTTTCCAGAAACTTCTTTAATTTTTTCATGTTCATATCCTTTGTAATATTTAATCATAATCTCTTCTAAAATATCAGCATATTTTTTTTCAACTAATTTTTCTTTGTCAACAAAAATTCTTTTAAATTCTTTAACAGTTTCTGGAATATTTGTAGGAGGTAAACCATATAACATTAAAAGTCCCTGAGTTGGCATAGAAACTCCATAAAAAATATCACTCATTACAATATCTAATAATTTTCTTTTAGCAATTCCAAGGTAAAAATCCTCCTCTATCATATAATGGGACTCCATCTCTTAAAGAACCATAAAAAACAGGATTTGCATCTTTAATTCCTTCCCAAAACTCAGTTAATAACCAAACCTGGACATTTAAAACATTTTTAACACCAGCTAATTCTCCAGCCTGCATAATATAAGAATAGATAATATTTCTTAATTTTTCTTTTAATTCTAATCTTGGCATTCTTTTAACATCTGTATCATCAATTATAATAGCAATATCAACATCACTTGTTTTAATTGCTTCTCCTCTAACTAAACTTCCCCAAATAACATAAGAATAAATATATCTTTCAAACTTTCTTAAAACCAAGGATTTATGAATTTCAGCAACTCTTAAAGCACCTAAAATCCCTTTATCATATAATGGAAAAGCCATTCCAATTGCTTCTATAATATTATATTTACTATCTGAACAAATCTCCCATAAGTCTTTTTCTAAAAACAAATTCAACCAAATCTTTTGTTTAGTCTCATTAATTTTTTTAATAATTGTAGCTTTTACTTGATTAAACTCTTTTTCCTTACTATCCTCAAGAATAACAACCAAATGCATTGGTTTTTGTTTTTTTTCCTCTTCATTTAATTCATTTTCTTCATCAAAAATCTCAGCAGCCTGAGGAGGAATAATTCCAATAGCTTTTACAAATTTATATTTAGTTATAATAAATTTTTTCAAACTTTCAAGTTTTTCCCTCATCTTTTTCATTTCTTTTTCATCTTTTGCAGAAGGCTGATTAGGAACTTGTGCTTGCCCAACATCATCAGGAGTTTGATATTTCTGAGCATCTAAACTTACTACGGGATCTTGATTTTTATTTTGATTTTCTTTAACCATATTTATTCTAAAAACATCCCCTTTTTAAAGCTTGCGGGTTATTGGTTTGGAGTAGTGAAAGAAGGATTTAAATTCAGGAAGATGAATCTAATCTAAATTTCTTTATCTTAAGTATGTGATAATTATCTTTTAAGCTACTCATATTTATAGTTGATAAAAATTTAAAGATATAGATAAGTTAAGGACTTGGGTTAGCAGAGCTTCCTAAGTTTAAGAACATGTTCTAAATCATCAAACAAACAAATTTAAAAACTCATATTTTCTTAGTAAATTAAGGTCCATTAGTCTAATGGTAGAACATCTCGCTTACATCGAGAAGACGGAAGTTCGATTCTTCCATGGACCATATTCTCATTTACAATTATCTTTTTAAACTAATAATTATTAAAAAAAAGATGAAAATAGGTACAAAAAGATTACTAGAATTAGTTAAAGAAATTAATCTTGTTAAAGGTCTTTCTAAAAGAGAATTAAATAATCCAGAAGGCTCTGCTTTTGAATTAAGAGTTGGAGAAGTTTATAGGATAAAAGAAGGAAGAGCATTTTTAGGAGTTGAAGATAGGGCAACACCCCCAATAGAATTAATTGCAAAATATAACCCTTTAAAAAAACAAACAATAACTCTTAAACCAGGAGATTATGTTTTAATTAAAACAATTGAAAAAGTTAATCTTCCAGAAAATATAACTGCAAGTTTTGGACCTCGCACAACTCTTCAAAGATGCGGGGTACAATTAATTACAACAAATGTTTCTCCTGGATATTCAGGAGAACTAACCTTTGGATTAAAAAATCATAACAAGACCAAAGAATTTGAATTAGAATTAGGTGCAAGAATAACTCAAATACAATTTGAATACACTTCTGAAAATATCTCAACTTATAGAGGGCAATGGCAAGGGGGAAGAGTTTCAACTGAAGGACAGATAGAAGAACAGGTTTGAAGAAATAAACCAACATACCTTCCTTAGTATCACTACAAATAAAAAAGCTAGCCAAACTAAAGTGTGAAGAGTTAAAATTATAGAGATTTTAGATAAACCAAAGAAAATAATTAAATTTATAAGTTAGTCTAAATATCTAAAACTAATCAAGCGGAATTGGTTTAGTGGTATAATACTTGCTTGCCAAGTAAGTGGCCCGGGTTCGATTCCCGGATTCCGCATATTATCATGAACAAACTAAACGCAATCGTCTTAGCAGGAACACATACAGATAAATCTAAATTAATCTATGGACAAAATAAGGCATTTGCAAAAATAAATAACAAACCCCTAATTGTTAATTCTTTAGAAGCAGTAAAAAAAGCAGAATATATAGGTGAAATACTAATTGTTGGTCCAAGAAGAAAGTTAGAAGAAAGATTAGAAAAAAAAACAATCAAAGATATACCTATTATAGAAGAAAGTAAAGCTCCAACAGAATCTAGAAGGTTTATAGAAAATGCAGGAAGAGCATATGATATTTTATCACCAAATGGAGAAAAAACTCTTTTTGTTCCATGTGATCTTCCTTTTATATCTTCAAAAACAATAAAGGATTTTATTTTAAAATGTAATAATTATAATGCAGCTTTTTATTTTGCTTTAATAAATGCAGAAAATATACCTTCTGATTTAGATCCTTTTAAAAAATCAGCAAAATTTCATTTAAAAGGCAAAGGCCATTATCGAACAGCAAATATGGTCTTATTTGAAGGATTAAAAATAAAAGATTATTCCAAAAACAGAGAATCATTAGAAGCACAGATTAGCAAAGCTTTTCCAAAAAGAAGAGCAACATCAATATATGCAAAATCTCGTTTATACTGGTTTATATTCAAAAATTACCCAATTGAAATTTTAAAATATTTAACAAATCAGTTAACAGAAGAAAATATCGAATCTGCTTTAAAAAACAAACTAGATTTATCTTTTAAACTAATAGAAACACAAGACCTAAGAGCTGGAATAGATATTGATTATACAGAAGAATATGAATTTATCAAAGATAATTATGATAAGATAAAAACATATCTTCAATCTTAAGTTATTTTCTTTTTTTCTTACTCAAAGCAGCATTACAAATTGCCCAAGCATTTGTTTTCTTTCTTTTTCCACCTTCTTTATATGTTTTAGGAATCTCACCTTTTTTTATCTTTTTTTCAACAGCTTTAACACATCTATCTAATCTCGCTGGCATTGTATTATAATATATATATTGCAGTTTATATATTTTTTTATTGAAAAATAATATTCAAACCCAAAACTTTTCAATATCTTATAAAATATAATGAGACACATAATTAAAGATAAGTTTAAAAAAGAGCTCAAATAATCTCTCTTAATTAAGCTTGCCAAATTTCAAAAAATAAAATTTATTTTGAAAAACAACTAATATTATCCCTTAAAATATATCTCATATATTGATAATACTTATAAATAAAATTAACTTTTTCTTTTTGTTGAGGTGCATTATGGAAGAAGAAATATTAATTTTAGCAGACCCAAAAGGAAATGCTTGGGATTTTGCGCAAAAAGTTTATCGAAAATTAATTGAACCTAAAGAAAAATCAAGAACTCTTTTAAGCCATGTTTATAACAAATTTCTTAGAAATAATAAAAAAGAAAAAAGATATAAATTAGGGAAAATAAAAATAGATCATTTTGATAATAAAGAAATCTTTCCAAGGATTAAAAATAGTGTAAGAGAGAAAAAATGTTACTTTATTCAAGATAGTACAATGTATCCTCAAGATTGGTTAGTTTCATTAGCATTTTTAAAAGATAATTTTATAAGGGCCTATGCAAGCCAAATAAATTTTATTCTTCCATTTATGAATTATAGTAGACAAGATAGAATAACAGAAGAAAGAAGCCCAATAAGTTTTGGAGTTGTTGCAGAAATTCTTAAAGGAGAAAATATAAGAACTATGACAACAGATTTACATAATCCTGCTTCAACAATAGCTTTTAAACCCTTTGAAAATTTAAAGGCTTATCCAGTTATAATCAAACATCTAAAAGATTATCATAAAGATTTTTTAGAAAATTGCGTGCTTGTTTCTCCAGATGTTGGAGCAATGAGGATTGCAGATAGTTATGCAAAAAGATTAAATTTAGGAATTGTAAGTGGTTATAAAAAAAGAGATGAGCCAGGGATTGTTGGAAAATTAGAAATCTTAGGTGATATAAGAAATAAAAATGTTTTAATAACAGATGATATGATTGGCACTGCAGGAACATTATGTAAATGTGCAGAAGTTTTAAAAAAGAAAGGTGCAAGACAAATTTATGCTTGTGCTACTCATGGACTTTTTAGCACAAACAAAAAAGGAATTAAAGCAAAAGAAAAAATAAACAAATCTCCTTTAGAAAAAGTCATTGTAACAAATTCTATACCTCAAAAATCAGAAGAAAAAATAGAAATAGTAAGTTTAACAGATTTATTTGCAGAAGTTATATATAGAACAAGTCATGGAATTTCAATTAGTGAATTATATGGATAATCATTCCATCCCTGGATAACCAGCTCCATTCATAGGCATTCCAGCGCCTCCAGAACCCCCTTTAGAAGCTAAAACATCATCAATTCTTAAAATCATAATAGCAACTTCTGTTGCAGAAGATAATGCCTGCATTTTAATCTTCATCGGTTCAATAATCCCTTCTTCTAATGAGTTCTCAATTTTATTCTTTAAAATATTAATTCCTGCATATTTTTCTCCATTATCATGTTTTGATTTTAATTCAGTTAAAACATCAATAGGATCTAGTCCTGCATTTTCTGCAAGTGTAGAAGGTACAAATTCAAGAGCATTTGCAAACTCTTGAACAGCTAATTGTTCTCTTCCAGAAAGAGTATTTGCAAATTGTCTCAACATTTTAGAAAGTTCAATTTCAATAGCACCTGCTCCTGCAACAATTCTTTTGTTTTTAATAACAGAAGCTACATCTCCTAATCCATCTTTTAAAGCTCTTTCCATTTCATCTATAACATGCTCACTTCCCCCATGTATTAAAATTGTTAGTGCTTTAGGATTATCACAACCACTAACATAAGTCATTGATTCTTCTCCTTGTTTTACTTCTTCAACTATTTTTGCCTTTCCTAAATCATCTTCATTTAATTCATTTAAATTACTTATTATCTTTCCACCAGTAGCACGAGCCAAACTTTCTATATCAGACTTAGCAATTCTTCTGCAAGCATAAATATTTTCTTTAGCTAAATAATATTGAACAACATCATCAATTCCTTTTTGACAAAAAATAACATTTGCCCCAGAGGATTTTACTTTTTCTACAATCTGTTTTAAAGTTGCTTCTTCTCTATTAATAAAATCTTGTAATTGGTCAGGACTAGTAACTGAAATCTTTGCTTCTGCTTCAGGATTTTTCAATTCCAAAGCTTCTGAAACCAAAGCAATCTTTGCATCTTGAACTTGCTGAGGCATATCAATTGAAACTCTTTCTTTATCAATAACAATTCCTTTAATCAACTCTGTATTTTCAACACCATTACTTTTATTTTTTATAATTTTAATATCATTTAAATTAACATTTCCATTTTCTTGAATTTGCTTAATTGACTCAACAATTATTTCTGAAAACCTTTCTTTTACACTTTCTGCTCCTTTTCCAGTCATAGCAGTCATAGCAATATATTTTAAAACATCAGTTCCACTTTCTGCATTTATAACAGTTGGATGTATTTTCATATCAAGTAATTTCTCAGCATTTTCAAGTAATCTTCCTGCAATCATTACAGCAGTTGTTGTTCCATCTCCTACTTCACTCTCTTGAGTTTTTGCAATCTCAACCATCATTTTAGCAGCAGGATGCTCAATCTGCATTTCATCTAAAATAGTAACTCCATCATTTGTAACAGTAATGTCTCCAATAGAATCAACTAACATCTTATCCATACCTTTTGGACCTAAAGTGGTTTTTACTGCTTCACTTACTAATTTTGCAGCCAGAATATTATTTCTTTGAGCATCTTTACCCATTGTTCTTTCTGTGTTTTCAGGCAAGATAAAGATAGGTTGTTTTTCAGATGCATAAAATTCTTTAGGAGTACAATCATATCCACACACAGAATCTGTTTCTTCCCACTCAAATCTATTGTCTATCCATCCCAAATGTTTTTTAAGAAACTCCCAGTTATCCATAAAATCTGATTTATTTAAAAAAACTGCTTTTTTATGATGATTAATAATCTCTCCATATTCAGGTCCAAAATAATCATGACCTAAAATCTGTTCTCTTTGCCACATCTCATGCAAAACATATTGTTCCATTCCATCAAAATATTCAATAATCAATGGCTCACAATACCCTCCAAGATGCTCGTCTTGTCCTCCAATATATCCTAAAACTGTAACTTTTGAAATATCTTTTCTCATAAAATTAAACTCAAGTTGTTTAGATGGCATTTTCTTATCATAACTCAAAATACAAACCCTTTTTAAACATTAATAAGAAAGAATACATATTCTCAAAAATATATATTATAAAACAATAGTTAATTATAAATATGAAAACATATTAAAAATATTAACAATTAATGATAAACAAAAAAATCATCATGAAAATCGGAGTAAAAGTAGGGGACATAATGACAAGAAACTTTGTTTCTGCAAAACCAGATATATCTGTTATAAACGCAATTAAGCTAATGGTTAAAAAAAGAGTTGGAAGCTTGCTTTTAGTTGAAGATGAAATCTTAAAGGGAATTCTTACAGAAAAAGACATAATGTGGGCATTAAGTAAAAAATCCAAAAAAGATTTAGAAAATATTAGGGCAAAAGAGATTTGCGCTAAAAAACTAATAACAATAAAACCTTCTGCAGATATTCATAGTGCAATGAAATTAATGAAAAAAAAGAAATTTAGAAGATTGCCAGTAACTATTAAAAAAAAGGTTATAGGTTTTTTAACATTAAAAGATATTTTAAGAATACAACCAGAATTATTTGAAATTGCTCAACAAGGATATAATATAAGAGAACAAGCAAACAAACTTAAGAAAAAACAAGTAGGAGAACCATTTAAAGAAGGGATTTGTGAAGAATGTGGAAATCATGATATTTTATATAATGAAGATAATAGATTAATTTGTGAAGATTGTAGAGATGCTATGTAAAAACAAACATTTTTTAAATAAGCTTTTTCTTTATATTATGTAAAATAAAGAAAATATTATAAATATCAGTATCTTATAAAATTTTAAGATTTGCAGATGATAAGATTAAGAGAGACAAAAAGAAATAGCTTGATTGAGATTATAAGATAAAAATAATAAACTTAAAAATGGCAGAAAAAGACACCATAAAAAAAGGAAAAATTAAACAAGAAGGGGTATTTAATTTTAAAGAATTATATGAGTTTATTTATAAATCCTTAAAAGATGAAGGATATAAAGTAAATGAAAAAACTTATAGTGAAAAAATAACAGGAGATTCAAAAGAACTTCAAATAGTCTGGCAAGCTAAGAAAAAAGTTTCTGATTATTTTAAATTTGTAATAAATATGCACTGGTTAATTGTAGGTATGAAAAAAATTAAAGTTAAAAAAGAAAACAAAGAAGTAAGCACAAATTCTGGATTAGTTGAAATAAGATTTGAAGCAGTTTTAGTAAAAGACTATGAAAGCAAATGGGAAGATGCACCAAGCTGGAAATTCTTAAGAGGAGTTTATGATAGATATATAATCAGAAGTAGAATTGATCAATATGAAGATGATATAGAAGATGAATTAGAAGAATTTATAGCCCAAATCAAATCCTTTTTAGCACTTGAAGGAAAAAGATGATTTCTTAATTTAAAATCCCTCGAGCAGGAATCGAACCTACATCATTCGGTCTACAGCCGAAGGTAATAGCCTTTATACGATCGAGGGATAAAACAATAGAGAATTAAGTGTTTTTAAAGTTTATTAGTAAGCTTATCTTTTTTCAATAGTAAATCCACATTCAGAACATTTCCATTTTTCAAAAACATCTTCTCCTCGAGAAAAAGGTAATAAATAACCTTGCCTACATTTTTGACATCTTGGAAAAATACATGCTTTATTCTCCTTTTCTTCTTCCATGTAAAAATATAATGTATTTGGTTTATAAATTATACTATTAGGAAAACTAACTTATCTAATCCTTTGGTTCATTTATAAAAAAACTTCTGTTTGAAGTCGTTTCTTTAATTTTTCCTTGTTTTTCATAAACTGCTCTTGCAGAAGGAAGTTCAAATTTTCCAATTACACCAACTTTTGAATAAATTATATATGTAAACAATCTCTCTTCATCTTTATTTAAAGATGGAACATTCCATTCAATTCTTCTGTTTTTTAAATCAATTTTATCAGGCTCTATTACCCCATATCTTTCATATAAATGCACTAATGGAGGAAGTTTATCTATAACATTAATTCTTTCAATAAACTTCTTTGCTTTAATTCTAAGACTTACTTTTAATGCAAATTGTCCTCCCTTTGTTTTAATAAAAGAAACCCTTTTTCTTAACATTAAATCTGTTTCCACAGATTTTTTAATTAATAAATATAAACCTATAATAAGAATAATAACAATTAAAGGATAAAACCAATTAGTTTTAACAATCACTTTAAGCTCTTCATTTGGAATAAGTTCTTTTTCCCAAGAATAATACATTCTAAAACCTTTTATCTCAGTTTTTGTAGGTGCAATATTTAGTGTTGTAAATAAATAAGAGATTAGATTTTTTTCTGCATTTATTCCTACAGTCTTACGAACATTACCAAGATTCTTTTTAGCAATTTCCTGTCTTTTTATAATAATTCCTTCTATTATTTCACTTGTTTCAATATCTTCTTGTGCTAAAAATTTAATTATAGATTCTGTTTCCCCTGTTTCACCCTGTGTTGTAATTTTAGTATTAAGTAAATAATCTCCTGAATCTAATGTTTTTGATTTCTCTTTATCAATTGGAACTTCAAGTTCTTTTGTTTCTTTTGAATCTAAAGATAAAGTTGTTTCAAAATCAAAAAATGCAGAACTCATCATTATTTCAAGAGCATCAAAATTAATATTTGCCTTGTTTTGAATTAAAATTTCTATTTCTTCTGATTTTGGATTTATGTTTTTAGGAGTTATAGAAAAAGCTCCACCTAAATCAACAATATTAATAGTTAAACTTTCTTTTTGAATTTCATTTAAAGAGTTTTTAATCGTATATTCAAATGGAAAAATTCTCCTTGGTTTTGATTCTTGAGGCATTATCTGAATTTTAATCTTTTTTGTTGATCCAGAAGATATTGTAAAACTTTCTTCTGGAGTAATATCTACTCCAACTAAAGAATAAATTTCAAAACTTTCTGTTTCTCCTAAATTTCTTATTGTTAATTCAAAAACCGCAGGTTCTTTTAAATCCATGATAGCAACCCTTGAAATTGGTTTTGAGCTAACATCTAAATTTATTGCTGAAATTAAACTAAACATAAATAAAATTACAAATAATACAAGCGCCTGTTTTTTCACCATTATAATAATTTTTACATATGATGATATATAAAAATATCTTTATTAGAAAATATATGATTGTTTTTGAGTTCTTTTAGTAATTCTACTCAGTTAAACAAACACCTTTAGAACAACCAAAGATACATTCATGATAATGTTCTTGGCAACCATTTTTTAGATTTAATTCATCACAACTAGCTTCCATTAAATATCCATTATATTCACCACCACTTACACAATGGTCAGTTAGTTTTATTCCAGAAAAATCCTCACATTCCCCTTTTAAATAAACCTCATATCCATAATCAGAATCAAAGCATAAAACACAATCTTCTGGGCAAGTTTTATAGTCCTCTTGTAAATGATCACAAATATCATTTCCACAATATTCTATACTTTGTAAAGAATTATATTCTGCTAAAATTTCTTCTGGGCTCATAACATAATTCCAAAGCTTGACTTCGTCAATTAAACCATCTAAATAATATTCCCCTTTTCTAGAACCAATTATAAACTCTCTATATAATTTATTATATTCTAATTCTCCTTGATATTCTGTATTACCCATAATAAGTCCATCTTTATATAATTTTAAACTATTATCTCCCACAGTCATAGTCCAAAAATGCCAATCAGTATCATCTGCTGAAGTACTAGTTTCATAATAACCATCTTTAATATTAGTTACTCCTGCTTTAATTTCATTTCTATCAAAAATTACCCTATAAGTAAACTCCCAATTTCCTCCATATATTCTTCCTCTTCCAATACCTCCATTCCACCTTTTTGCAGGATCATTAAGTTTTGCCCAAAATCCAAGAGTAAATTTTTGCAATCTAAAATCATCATTATCCTCAAGAAAAATATAATCATCTGAACTATCAAAAGTTACTGCATTTCCAAATCGTCCTTGAACATATTGTGGTCCAACACCATAAAGTAATGCATCATGTTTATTTCCACTTAAATCTTTTACATTTTCTTCAAAACCATAATAAACAACTAAATCTTTTTCAACAATAGCTCTTCCTGTGATTTTATCAAAAAAACCAGTAGTTAAAGAAACAATAACTACAATTCCAACTATAACTACTGCAATAATCATAGCACTCTTTTTTTCCATATATAATAATAAAAAAACAAGTATTTAAACTTTATTGAAATCTTTACTTTAAATCCCACAAATTTAATCAAGAGAGATTATCTAAGTAACTTAAACACTATACAAAGCTTTAAAAACTAAAAATAGTATGCATTTATAACTAAATTTTAATTTTGTTTAAAAATGGAAGAAGAAACACAAACACAAGAGGAAGCTAGTGAAGCAAAGCCTGCAGAAGAAACTAATGAAGCATGCAGAAGAAACTAGTGAAGCAAAGCCTGCAGAAGAAACTAGTGAAGCAAAGCCTGCAGAAGAATCTGAATAATTTTATTTTTTATTTTACACTTTTTCTTTTTTATTTTAATTTTTGTAATTGTATTTACAATTTAAAATCTTATTACTAATTCTAAACTAATATATTATAAGCATAATTAAGTTATAAAGACCATAAGATTAAGCCACTCAAATCAAGCTTAAAATTACTCATCTGTAAAACTTAAAGTTTTATAGAGATTTAGGTAAAAATTAAGCAAAAAAATTCTCCATCGAATTCCAGTATTATTTTTAATTATTCTTTAAAATTCTAGAAAAAGCTAATCAAAAACTAGTTTTAGCAATATTATTAGTTTCATCAATTTCTTTTATTGAATCATCCCCATCTATAACAAACTTAATTTCTTTAGGATCTCTATGCCATAATTTAAGATTTTGTATCTCTACTTTTATTCCTGCACCAAATTTTAAATCATTTAAACCAAAGGTTTTGATTAATTGTCCATCATCTAATACATCAAAAGTAACAGCATTTGCATCTATTGAACCAGAATTTTTAACAGTCAGGTTAAAGTCCAAATACCTTCCTTTTTTAATCACACTAAGATTCTTAAAATATAAATCCGGTAAATTTTCTTCTAAATATAACTGTTTTAAAGTGTTAATTATAGAAACATCTAATTTTTGTTCACAAGAATTTAAATAAGGATACATTAAACTATTTTTATTAGAAGAGTGATCAAAACCAAAAACATGTATTAATTCATGTAATTCAATATTTGACCAATTACACTTATAAAAACCATGAGGGTTTCCATGTAAAAGAATTACTCCACTAGAAATAATATTATACCTCCCAGTTTGAATAATCTCTTTTGCTCCACCTTCTCCTGCAATAAAATAATCTCCAGGAGTTTGTTTTGTATATTCCGAACATATAATTTCAATATCTGGGTTAACTAAACTTTCTGTAAATTGAATTGAACCAACAACATCTGAAAGTTCATTAAAAGCACTAAGAACTCTATCTTTTTTTTCTTGACCACAAAAAGAACCAAAACTATAAGAAATAGAATTATGATTAAATTTCATATTTGGATAAAATTGTTCAGATTCTCCAATACCTTCTAGTTCTGGGAGATTTTCAATATCTAATTCAATATCTTCATGTCCTATTGGAAAATTCAAATAAATAAAATAAATTATTATTGCAAAGGCAATTAAAATAAGCATAGTTAATGTAGTTTCTAAAAAAACATCTAGCCCAGATCTTTTAATCTTAAACTTCTTTTTCCTAAAATCAATCTTCCCTAATTTTCCTATTTCTCTTTTTTTCACCATTTTTTGTTTTGAATTATATTATATATATTATTTTATATCTAAAATAAAGAATTAATTAAGTTATATAAAGTTATTTGAGCATTCAATCATTATCCTTAATCATCCCTAAAATCAACAAAATGCTTACAATAATTTCCTACTTCTTTTCCATCTAAAGTACTAGGTAAAAAATTTTCTAAATTAATATTAAAATCTCTTTTTGCTAGTCCTTTTGAGATATTACAATCTCCAATAACTCCTCCTTGATCAGACCTATAAAAACAAAAAATACATCTTCTTTCAATTTCTTCCTTAAAAACAGGATCTTTAGGATTATTATAAGTTATAGTTGTTCCAATAAATGGCTGTCCTCTTAA
>JAFCDH010000043.1 GCA_017609795.1 Candidatus Pacearchaeota archaeon
ATGTTTTATTCTATGGTATTTGAAAATACGACTAGTCGGGGGCGAATGTTTAAATCTTGAGTAAATGTTGTGATTAACAAGGTTTAGGCATGAGTAAAATCCCTCCAGGGCCATATAAATTCTAGAATGATAGTCTAAACCTAAAAGTATAGGTTATTATTTATTAAATATTAAAATCAAGGTTTTACATCAATTGTCTTCTTATAGAGTCAATATGTTCTGCAATTTCATGCCCTTTTTTAGTTAGTTTAATTAACTTTATTCTTCCTTTTTTTTCAAAACTAACTAAGTTAAGACTTTCAAGTGTTTGTAGAATTTTCACAGCATGTGAATAAGTACAATCTACTTCTTTGGCTAAAATAGAGCCATACCTTGCTTTAGATATTTTTTTTAGAGCAACCAACATTAGAGCAGGTTTTCTTCTAAAAAAGATGTCAAAATTATCTTTCATTTTTTTGAAGGGAGTTTATTTATATCTTGAAAAGGTTATTTTTATATGTACCTTTTCAAAACCATATATTTAAAGTTATAGGTTGCCTTATAAATCTTTCTATGCGAAAAGTTAACCAATCAGTAACAAAAACCATTAGTCTTGTAAGGATGGTAACAGGTGGTTTTTGTGGTTTTATAATTTATTTAATTAATTTAACTTATATTTTGTGAAATTTTAAGTTATTAAGATGAATAGCTTAAGTTTTGATTGAACAGCTTGATTAGAGATATTAGGGAAATATTAATAGAAATTAATATTTTGTAAAAGTAAGAGAATAAAAAGAAAATAAAAAGGGCCAAAACCGAAGCTTTAACCCTAAAAGAGAGATTAAAACCGAAGCTTTAACCTCAAACAAATCAAGACCGAAATCTTGATTTCACCTACCGAAATAGGCAAATATAACACATATTTTAGGTTTATAAAGCTTTTGGTTTGTTACTACTTTTAAGAAGCAAAATTTTATCTTAATATATTCTCATCTTGGTTTCATTTTAAGGTTTTCATAATTAAAAAACCTGTTTCAGATTTTTTAAATTTAGCTCGTTTAATATAAAATTTAATATGTTCAGATTCTATTTCTGCAAATATTTTCTTAATTTTTCTTTTTTTAGCTTGTTTACAAAATTCATTAACTAATGTAATCCCTATTCCTCTTAATCTTTCTTTTTTATCAACTCTTGTTTCTTGAAGAAAAGC
This sequence comes from Candidatus Pacearchaeota archaeon, assembly GCA_017609795.1. Classification (GTDB taxonomy): domain Archaea; phylum Nanobdellota; class Nanobdellia; order Pacearchaeales; family GW2011-AR1; genus ARS1285. Next base: position 1,190 of record JAFCDH010000043.1, read on the forward strand.
TTCGTTTCTTTTTACTAAATTAACAGAGCCAAGAGCATAACCAACAATCTTTTTATTTTTCTCAGCTACTAAAAAAATTACATCTTTATCTTTAACAGATTTTTCAAAGTCTTTTGATTTCCAAAATTTTTCTTTATCTAGTTTTTGAAAACTTAAACATGTTTTTACATCTTTTTGGGTAGCTTCGCGGATTTTCATCTTCCCTCTTCCAAAGGAAAAGAGTTATTTAAATTTAATTAAAAAACCAATTATTATATTATACTTCAGCATATTTCCTATAAAACTCCCTTTCCCAATAGTCTTCTTCATTAAAGTAAGCAGGATCAGTAGATTCTGTAATCCTAGCTTCTATTTCTATCTCTGCATTTTCTACAAGTCTTTCTAATTTTCTTCTAGTTTTGGGATTAGTTATTTTAACAGCGGTTGCGATTCTACTTTGTTCATTAAATTTAATAACTTTATAAATATAATCTGGAGAAGTAATAACCACTCCTTCTTTAGTTTTTATTAAATAAGGATGAGCTAAATCAGAAGATCCTTTATCTAAAAGGGTGTAATCTCCAATAAGTACAGGGTACTTATTTTCAATTTTGAAATTTTCTATTCTTTTCATTTTTTTAGTTATTTGATTTTTGTTTTCTATTTAATTTATTTCAATTCAATGACAATAAGCTTTCTTTTAAACATTTGTTGTAGAAAATCTACTACAATGATTAACTTTAAAAACTATAAAATATTAATAAGAATATGATAAGTAAAGAAGAAGCATTAAAAGGAATAGGGTTAAGTGAAAAAGAAATTAAAGTTTATTTAGCTTTGCTTGTATTAGGGCAGTCTTCTGTAAATGCAATAGCAAAAAAATCTAATATTAATAGGGTAACTTGTTATGATCTCCTTAAGGTATTATCTGAAAAAGGTTTTGTAAGTTATGTAATAAGATCTGGAGTTAAATATTTTGAAGCTGTTAATCCTTCAAAATTTATAGATGATTTAAAAGAAAAACAAGAGAAAATACAAACAATTTTACCTGAATTGCAACAAATAAAAGGGTCTATTATAGAAAAGCTAAATATGGAAACTTATGAAGGAATTAATGGTTTAAAGAGTATTTTTAATGATATTTTAAAAGAAAATAAACAAACTGATTTTATTGGAGCTCCTAGAATGTTAAAATCCTTAGAATTCTATTTTCCTCATTTTATTAAACAAAAACGAAAGCAAAACATATTTTCCAGAGTAATAACAGAAGATTGTAAAGAAATGTTTGATTATAAGAAAAAATCTCCTAAAAAGTATATTAAAATGAAGTTTATTAAAAATAATATAAATATAACTAAGATTATTTATGGAAATAAAGTTGCTTTTCTTACATTTAATAAAGAAAACTCTATTGGAATTTTAATACAGGATAAAGAACTTGCTGAACAGGAGAGACAATTATTTAATATGTTATATTCTAAGATCATCTAAAAGCCTTCATCAATTCAGTTGCCCAGATTTTAGGCCAACCTAAAAGAGGAATTTTAATAACTGCTTTTCCAACTATCTGTTCTTGGGTGATGTGGGTTTCATAATTGTTTTGCATTATGATCTCCTTTTGTTTGAATTATTCCTTGTTCATTTATATCAACAATTCTATGAATAATGGGACGAGGAGCACTTGATTCTGGATTTGTTTCAAATATAATTATGTCTCCTATTTTTGGTTTAAATCTTCCCCAAACAAAAATAATATCTCCTTTTTTAAATCCATTTTTTAATGGAAATTTTAAAAATTGTTGTTTTGTTATTTCTTTTTGTTCATACCAATTACCACAAATTTCCCAATATTCATCAAAAGAATCTATAGATTCTTTATTTTCTTTAGTATATGATTTATCACATAAACTAAATATCTTGTTTTCATCTTTGATAATCTGATGATCCATTGAAGAGGATTCAACTCCTGCAAGAGGTAGAGAAGAGCCAGTTATTAATGATAATCCTGGGAAAAAAATTAATTTTATAAAAACATATATAATTACTAAGGCAACTATCCAACTCCAAATAGAATTAGAATGCCAAACCCAATTCCAGGATTGCTTTATCTTATCTTTTACCTCTTTAAAATTCATAATTAATATTAGAAAATTAAGTTTTTAAATGTGATGAAAAATGTTTTAGTTTCTATGTAGATTTGAGAAGCTTCGCTAATTCAAATACGCTTTATTAATCAATATCTCTATAATTTTATCTTTTATGAATGTGGGTAGCTTAAGAGATTATTATTAGATACTAAAGAAAAAGAGATTTAGGTTAGATTTATCTTCCTGAATTTTTAAACTAATCTTTAGATATTATTTATATATTTTATCACCAAAATCTTTATAAAGTATACATTTTTTGTATACACGTAAAGTGTACACTTGTACACTTTAGCACCTCTTTTTCCCGAGAGAGCAAAGACATATCTTTCTGATATGAAACTAGCTCTTAAGGGTTTAAAATAGTGAGAATAATCAAAATACTAGAATCTTATAGAATATGATGAGGTGGAGATGATAAACTTAAGTTTAAAAAACTAAGATGATCCCTCTTGATTGAGCTTATAAGATATAAATAAAAAATATTAGATAAAAAAATAAACTAAAAATAAAACATGACAGACATTTTCGAAAATCCAATTTTATGCAAAAAATGCAGAAAAGAAATGAAAAAAGTAAAATTAGAAAAAGATGGTTTTTTTCTTAAGGCTGTTGAATGTCCAAAATGTAAAGATAAAGTTTTACATCCAACTGATGAATTAGAATATAATAAATTTAAAAAATTAAGAGATAAAACTTTTAGAGTTAAAATGAGAATTGTTGGAAATTCTTATGCTGTTTCAATTCCAAGGGAAATTGTTAATTTTATTAAAGAACAAGAAAAAATAATGAATGATATGGTAAGCTTGTGTTTTAATGATTCTAAAAGAGTAAGTTTACTGTTTGGGGAAAATTAGAAATGTTTAAAAATCAAAAATATAATAAATTAATAAATCAATATCTCAATGAAATATAATGTTTTAAAGATGATGGGCTTAAGCTTAAAAAACTTAGATAGTCAGGCTTGATTGAGCTTATTAAATTTCAGAATAAATAAAAAAATAATAAAAAATGCAAACAAATGAAATTAAATTAAGGGTTGCAGAAGCATTACAAGATGATGCATATAAAGGAATTGCTAGGATAGATTTTGATATTATGAGGCAGTTAAATATCAAAAGAGGAGATGTTATTATTATTAAAGGAGGTAGAGAAACTATTGCAATTGCAGATAAAGCTTATCCTGCAGATGTTGGAGAAGGTATTATTAGAATTGATGGAATTATTAGGAAAAATTCAAGAACTGGTGTTTCTGAAAACGTTATTGTTAAAAAAGCAAATATAAAAGAAGCTAAAAAAATTGTTATTGCTCCTGCTCAAAGAGGAATTATGATTCAAGGAGATTTAAAACCAGGATTATTAGGTAGAGCTGTTGTTAAAGGAGATATTGTTGTTTTAGGAGGGGTTAAAAGAAGAAGAGATATTATGAGTGAAGATATTGAGAGTTTATTTGGAGGATTAAGTGATATGTTTGGAGATATGGGTTTTGGAAATTTAGGTGGACTACAACAATTAAGATTTGTAATTACAAATACAAATCCTAATCAACCTTGTATTATAACTGAAAATACAGATGTTATTTTAAGCAATAAACCTGTTGAAGTTTCTGAAGAAACTGTTTTGCCAGAAGTTACTTATGAAGATATTGGAGGTTTAAAAGAAGAAGTTAAAAAAGTTAGAGAGATGGTTGAAGTTCCTTTAAAACATCCTGAAATTTTTGAAAGATTAGGTGTTGAGCCCCCAAAAGGAGTTTTATTATATGGACCTCCTGGAACAGGAAAAACATTGTTAGCAAAAGCTATTGCAAATGAATCAGAAGCTAATTTTATTTTATTAAATGGTCCAGAGGTAATGAGTAAGTTTTATGGAGAATCTGAGAAAAAAATTAGGGATTTGTTTGATGAAGCTGAAAAAAATTCTCCCTCAATAATTTTTATAGATGAAATTGATGCTATTGCACCTAAAAGAGAAGAAACAGGGGGAGAAGTAGAAAGAAGAGTTGTGTCTCAATTATTAACTATGATGGATGGTTTGCAATCTCGCGGAAAAGTGATTGTTATTGGAGCAACTAATAGACCTAATTCTATTGATCCTGCATTAAGAAGGCCTGGAAGATTTGATAGAGAAGTAGAAATTAGAGTTCCTGATAAATCAGGAAGATTACAAGTTTTAAAAATTCATACTAGAAATATGCCTTTAACAAAAGATGTTGATTTAGATTATTTAGCAGGAATTACTCATGGTTTTGTTGGAGCAGATATTTCAGCTCTTGCAAAAGAAGCTGCAATGGTTGTTTTAAGAAGATTATTACCTAAATTAGAATTAAAAGAAGATGAACCAATTTCTGAGGAAGTTTTAAAAGAGTTAAGAATAAGAAAAAAAGATTTTCAAGAAGCTTTGAAAATTGTAAGGCCAAGTGCAATGAGAGAAGTTTTAGTTGAAACTCCTAATATTAGTTGGAAAGATATTGGAGGGTTAGAATCTATTAAACAAGAACTAAAAGAAGCTGTTGAATGGCCTTTAAAATATCCTGAATCTTTTACAAGACTTGGAATTAGGCCTCCAAGAGGAATTTTATTATATGGGCCTCCTGGAACAGGAAAAACTTTGTTAGCAAAAGCTGTTGCTAAAGAATCAGAAGCTAATTTTATTCAGGTTAAAGGACCAAGTTTATTATCAATGTGGGTTGGTGAAAGTGAAAAAGGGGTTAGAAAGATTTTTGAAAGAGCAAGGCAAGTTGCTCCTTGTATTATATTTTTTGATGAAATTGATAGTTTAGCTGGAAAAAGAGGATTAGAACATGGACAAAAAGTTACTGAAAGGGTTTTAAATCAATTATTAGCTGAAATGGATGGTATTGAAGATTTATCAAATGTTATTGTTATTGGTGCAACAAATCGTCCAGATATGTTAGATTCTGCTTTATTAAGGCCTGGAAGATTTGATAGGATATTATTAACTACTTCCCCAACTAAAGAAGGAAGAGAAGAAATCTTTAGAATACATACTAAAAATATGCCTTTAGCAAAAGATGTTAAAGTAAAGAAAATTATTGATAAAACAGAAGGTTTTGTTGGTGCAGATATTGAGGCTTTTGTTAGAGAAGCAGCAATGCTTGCTTTAAGAGAAAACATAGATAGTAAAGAAGTTAAAATGAAGTATTTTGATGAAGCTTTGAAAAAAGTATCTGCAAGTGTAAGCAAATCTGATGTTGATAAGTACAGAAGAATTGAACAAGAATATATTAAATCTGCAAAATCTGCTATAGAACAGCCTGTTGGTTATTTGGGGTAGTTAGTTTATTTCTTGGAAAAATTTTTCTTCCTTGATAATCCCCTAATATTTTATAACTTATTCTTTTTGGAGAAGAATCTTTTCCAGAAGAAAGCCCTCTATTTGGATTTAAGGTTCTTTGAATAGTTCTATAATGTATGTTTGTTTCTGAATTACCAGGTTTATTATATATTATTGGCATTTTTATTTTTATTAGATTTGTATATTATAAATAATTTTCTAAAGGTTTGGTTTTTTGAAAACAAATTCCTTCAGGACAGATTGTTGCACAATCTCCACATCCTGAACATTTATAATTTTTTTTTGGTTGTGCAGGAAAAAGTCCTTTTTCATTTGATTTATTAGATATTTCTAAAGCATTTTTTGCACAAAATTCTACACATAACCCACAACCTTTGCATTTTTCAAAATCTATTTTTATGTCAAATTTTCTTTTAAGAAACATTTTTTGGTTTTATATTATTTAACTTATATCTCTTAGTAATTTAAGCTTTTAAGAATGTATATCTTTTAATCTTCTGTTTTTTAAAGGTTATGAGTAGCTTTAATCTTTTATTTGATATTAGTTATTGTTTTTATTATTTTAAAAAAAGTTCCTTGTTTTCTTGCTTTATTAATTCTTGTGTTAAAGGGCTGTTTTCTGTTATTTGATGTTTTTTTTCAAGAGGTTTGAGGTGAACTTTAGTTATTCTTCCAGCTCTATCTTCTACTATCCAAGTGTTGGAGGGCATAAGATATATGTTCATAGGTTTTCTATAATAATCTACAATTCCAGTTAAAGACCCTGCGATTATAATCCCTAACGCCCCTAATTTGAGATAATCTCTTATTTTTTCGCGTGTTATTTTTGCCATATAATTTATTAAAATAAAGGGTTTTTAAGAATTATTGTGTTGTAATAATTATTCCTTTATTTGTTTTAATAAAAGTATGTTCTGCTTGGCTTACAGGCTTATGGGATTTTTCAATTAATTGTGGAAAATTATGAAGAACTCCTGCTTGTTCAAGTTCTTTTATTCCTAATCTTGTCATTGGGCCGAATTTTTCTTGAATTTCTCTTAATGAAAATGGAAGTGTTTGATATTTTTCCCAAACATAATCAAGAATTTTTCTAGAAATTGGAGAACGAGTATTTTTAGGTTTTATTACTGAATAAATATTACTTGTACCTCCTTCATAAACTTGACCTTGTCCTGTTGTTGCAAAAGGTTCTATTGCATAAGCTCCTTTTTCTATTTTATTTTCATTATTATTTGCATAATTTGGAATAGTAATTCCTGCATGAACTTTGTATTGAGCAAGTTCATGTCCAGAAAGATTTACAATAGGTGAAAATCCTTTTGATTCAATTGATTCTTGAATTGCTTCACCTATTTGATGAAGTGTTGGGTTTTTGTTTAAAATTTTTAAGGAATTTTCTAAAGCTTGCTCACTTGCTTTAATTAATTCTTTATATTTGTTATCTGAAGTTAAATCTAAAGAAAATGCAGTATCTGCAATAAATCCATTTATATGAATTCCTATATCAACTTTTAAAAGTCCGCTTGCTTTTGTGTCATCTTCTAAAGTTGGGTGGTAGTGTGCTGCTATTTCATTAATTGAAAGATTTACAGGAAAAGCAGGTTCTGCACCTAATTCATTTATTTTTTTATGTATTTTTTGCGCAATTTCTAATAAAGGCATATTTGGTTTTATTAATTCTTTAGCATAAGCTATAACTTTTTTTGCAATTTCTCCTGCTTGTTTATAATCTTTGATTTCTTTTTCTTCCATGAAATATGGACATTTTTAGGGTATATAAATGTTTAAAAATAGGAAAATTGTTTGAAGTTTATGTTCAAAAGGAAACCTGAAAAGGATAAAAAGTTAAGTAAAAAAGGTTTAGAAAATCTATGCGACCATCAAAAAAAACAAATAAAAAGATTGAGAACTTTAAATAGAGAACAAAAAAAATCCTTTTATAATCAGATAGAAACCTTTCTTCAACAATATGCAAATGAAAGTAAAATGAGTTATATTGTTATTAGAGGTCTTAATAAGGTTGTTGCTGCAACACCAAGTTTTGTAAAGAGATTTAAATTTAGTGAAGAAATGCTTGGAAGTAATTGTTATAATAGATTGAAAAACCCTTTAGATGATTTAACTCAAACAGATTTTCAAGAAGTTTTTACTAATAATCCTGAAGAAATTGAAAAGACAGCAATAATAAGAGATGGTGATGGAAAAAATAGGTATGTTGTTTTAACTAAAGAAAAACCAATTCAATGTGAAAATGAATATTATACAAGAGTACAAATTTATGAAATAGGGGCAGTAAAAGGAACTGTAAAGGGTTTAAGGAGAATATTAGGATTAAATGGAGAACCAAAAACTCTTGCAGGATATGTTGCTAGAAAAAAAGCTAACAACATAAAAGAACAAGTACACCAGGAAGCTAATGGAATTATTAGGGAAACAGAATTTGATATGCAAGAATTTGAAAAAGGAATAAAAAAATAAAATGAAAATAGGTATAATAGG
>JAFCDH010000044.1 GCA_017609795.1 Candidatus Pacearchaeota archaeon
CATTACAAATCTCATTAATTTTACTTATTTCAGTACTTGCCAAATTTATCCTAGCTTTTTGCATTTTATTTCTTTAAAAAATAAGCCATTTATAAAGTTTACCTTTTGTTTCATCAGTAGATCGCAAAGTAACTTAGAAAAGTAATTCTGCAATATTTATAAATAAGCCTTTTCCTCTTAATTCTGTATGAGATCCTTAACAAAGTCAAATTATCTTGTTGGTCTTGAATGTCCAAGATATCTGTGGGTTGTGTTTAATCAGCCTGAGAAGATAAGAAAGGCTACTATAGCTGAAGAATTCAAGTTTAAGGAAGGAGATAAGGTAGGCCAGATGGCTAAAAAACTCTTTCCTGAAGGCATAGATCTGCCTACAGACTATAAAGAAAATATCAGGAAAACTAAAGAAGCCCTGAAGAAGAAAAAACCCTTATTTGAGGCAGGATTTGAGTTTAATAACTGTTTTTCAAGAGCTGATATTCTGGTTCCTGTGGGAGATGAATGGGACATAATAGAAGTAAAATCCGGAACAAAAGTTAAAGATATTAACATTCATGATGTTTCCTTTCAGAAATATGTTTATGAAGGAAATGGGTTAAAAATTAGAAAATGCTTTCTTCTGCATCTGAATAAGGATTTTGTAAGAAAAGGAGAAATAGACGTTAAAGAGCTGTTTGAGAAAGAAGATATAACTGCTGATGTTGAAAAAGCAATTAAAGGAATTAATAAAAGGATTAAGGAATTATTCGGATTTGTTTCTTTAAAGACTCCTCCAAAAGCAGGACTCTCTCTGGTAAAATTGTTTAAAGATGGTCATCATGACTGCTTTATTGAGGGATGTGTTGATTTGCCAGAAAATCATGTATTCTGTCTTTATCGTGGGAATAAATTAGCCTGTGAACTATATGAAAATGGTGTTGAAAAAATAAAGGATATTCCAGAAGACATTAAACTGAATGTAAAGCAAAAAATCCAGAGAGATTGCGAGATTAATGGGAAAATTTATGTTGATAAGAAAGGAATTAAAGAATTTATGAAAAAACTGGAATATCCTCTTTATTATCTTGACTTTGAAACATTTTCTACTGCTGTTCCTATGTTTGATGGATTAAAGCCTTATTCCCAGGTTTGTTTTCAGTTTTCTTTACATGTTGTTAGGAAAGAAGGGGAAAATCCGGAACATTATGAATTTCTTTATAATGGAAATGGAGATCCAAGAGAAGAGTTTATTTTAGCTTTGAAGAAAGTGTTAGGTGATAAAGGTTCTGTTGTTGTTTATAATCAAAGTTTTGAGATTAATAGATTAAAAGAGTTAGGAGAACAGTTTCCAGAACATAAAGACTGGGTTGAATCTGTTCTGAAAAGGATTATTGATTTGCTTATTCCATTCAGGGAGTTTAGTTACTATAATCCTAAACAGCATGGTTCAGCTTCAATTAAAAAAGTTCTTCCTGCCTTATGCGGTAAAAGTTATGAAGGAATGGAGATAGATAATGGCGGAACAGCTTCAGTTGGATTTTACAATATGGCTTACGGAGATTGTAAAGATAAAGAAAAAGTCAGAAAGAGTTTACTGAAATATTGTGAATTGGATACTTTAGCGGAAGTTATGATTGTTGAGAAGTTAAAAGAATTACTTTAAATTAATCCCAGTTCTTTTCTTAAGGCGTTAGCCTCTTTTTTTAGCTCATTCATTCTATTTTCATAGTCTGGAAGCTCATCTTTTTGTTTCTTTAAATTCTCTATTTCTTCTTCAATGCCTTTCAACATTTTTTCTCTTTCCTTTTTTTCATCCATTTTACTTATCATCTTTATGCTTTCCCTCCTTATTAGTTTTTGTTTTTTTCTTATCAATTTCTTTTTGCATTTTCTCCATTTTCCAATCAACTATTTTTGCTTTATTTCTCAATAGTGGACCTGGAATTGGATGTTTCTTATCTTTATGGATTCTGACTCCCACAACTTTCTTTCCCAATTCATATGATTTGTTTATTTCCCATAAAACTGCAGGTCTCTTATAGGTATCTGCACCAATCATAACAACTGTAATTGAAGATTGTTTTATTCTTTCTTCACACCTTTGCTTCCAACGATTTGTAAATGGTTTCTTTACAGAGTAATCTACAAATTGCAGATTGAATTTATCGCTTTTAGCCTGGTGCCTTAATAAGTTAACTTGTGCTTCATCTTCCATATGGAAACTTATGAAAACTTTTTCTTTCTTGCCGGTAGGTAATTGAGTTTGCTGACTTCGATCAGAAGACTTTATGTTCTGGCTCTTTGTTTTTGAAGCACGAATTGTAGTTCTTGTTGTACCACCGCCCATTTACATTCACCTCCCGAGAATAATTTAGTCTGATATTTTAACGATGTTAATGATCTCGTCATCTCTTTAAAATTATGGAGTGCAACATCATAAACAGAACCACCATTGGATTTTTGTTTTATTCCATTTTTAAATATCTTGCCATTTCTTGCATTAACAAAGTGACCGTAAGTTATAAAAAAATCAGCAAAAGAAAACTCAAGCATCCTTTTAGGACAACCCAAACCATAAAGTAAAAGTGTATTTCTTTCATTTTTTATTAAAGAGCAAAAATGTTTAGCTTGCTGTATCATTGATTCGTCACTATTTCTAAAAAAATCTCCAACATGGAACATAAATGTATTGATTCCCAATTCTTTAAGATACTCTAAATGGGATTTAATCTGTACAGAGTTGCAACCCTTTACATGCCCGATTGGTTTAACATTTGGACACAATTCAATTAATTTTTTTGTTTCATTAGAAAGTCTGATAACTTCCTTCCATGATTTAATCTCTTGCTTGTTATATGTCCCACCATCTACAGTAGTAAAAGCATTGGGTTTTATTGTATTAATAATTTCTGCATATTTTTTTGGGCCAGATTTCCAAATTAAATCATCTCTCATAATCAAAGACAGAATAACAAAACCATTGTAATCTAAGTAGTTATGAATTCCATCACATGCTTTTATATCTTCAAATGTTTTATTGAATTTAGCTTTTGCATCAGTAAGAAGATCATATATTGGGATAACAATTATAGGTGAATTTATAGCTTTGGCTAACTTTATGCTGTTCTTGCAATCCAATCTTGTTAACGGTATTATCCCTCTTGTCATTTTTGTTTTCACTCTTTTTTGCCACCATCTTTTTTATCACCTCTTATTCCAATAATAAGGATACTTTTAAACTTTACGGAAATATGGAATTTACACAAAAGTATGTAAAATGGAAGAATTTATAAATAGATTCTTATTATTCTAAGATATGAATAAGAAGAGAGTTGTTATATCCACCGTTTTTAGTGGTAGGGCAATAAAAATTGCAATAAAAAACTTAAAACCGGATAAACTTATTCTACTAGTGGACGATCCTATTCATGCAACAAAAGAAGAAACAATCAATGAATTAAAAGATAAATTCAAAGGAATTTTTGACGTTGAAACTATGAAAACTTCTCTTTATGATATCCCAGAAATAATGAAAAAGGTTACTAAAAAAATAGATGAAGAATATGAAAAGGGAAACGAAATAGTTTTACATATTACTGAAGGAAGAAAAATAACATCTTTAGCAGTTTTGTTTTCAGGATATTCTAGGAAAAATAAAGTCTCAAAATCTTATTATGTTGAAGAAGAAGGAGATAAGATGCTTCCTCTCCCAGTAATTGTTAAATTTGATATAAATGACAATCAAAAAAGATTCTTGCAAGAGATAGAAAGAGGGGTTACTGATGCAAACAAAATAATGCAAAAATTAAACATAAAACAAAGTGCATTGTATAAATATATTAAAGAATTAAAAGAAGAGGGTTATCTAGAAGATTCTAAAGAACTTAGGTTAACTGAATTAGGTAAAATTATTTCTATTTAAAGAATAAATGAATTATCATAATAATAAGAACTAAGATATAAAGTACGAAAAATATTATTGGAATTCCTTGCTCAACCTTGCTTATCTTAATATATTTTTGCATATTATTTCCTCTTCCTAGTTCTTCCCATTCGTCATCAAATAATTTTACTGGTAGCTTTTCCTCAATTTTATGGATAACCCTAAATTTTTCACTATTCAGATTTCTAAAAGAAGTAATCGTCAAATACCAAAGTACAGAAATACTTACACCAGCAATGGCTATGATTGCGTGCCAAAATGCAAATGAAAGTGTTGTTAAAAATCCTGTAAATGCTAACAGAACAGAATTTAAAGTAAGGAAAAAGTTATTTGAATTTTGTCTTCTATCACTAACTCTTTCTGCAGTATCAACGTACAATTTGTATTGTTCAAATAAAATATCTTCTCTTTCATTCAAAATTTTTTTCCGCATTTTATTTTATTTCATCATCCAAATTTTCCCATTCAGAATAATTTTGATCCCATTTGTAAGTTTTGTTTTTGTTAATCTTCCAAATTCCAGAAACATTAGCAACAATTCCTCCAACAATATTTTTGTGTTTAGATTTTTTAATCCACTCCTGTAATGCCTCTGCCTTAAGTTTTGTATCATTATCTTTTGCAGTTAATCCTTTTTTAGTATCCAAAATAAGAATTTTTCCATCTTTAAGTTTAACAATCCAATCAGGATAGAAGAGAGATTCTTTATTTTGTTCTTCATCAAAATATTTTACTGCGAAGTTTTCGCTTCCAGAATCTCCATTTTTATACCACCAACTAACAGGAGCTTTTTGTTCTAAATATCTGATAAATGTAATCTCATTTTCTTTACCCCTATATGACTTTAGTAAATAAAAGGGATGCATTGCATTTTTAGAAAGTTTGATAATTTTTCCAGAATCTAATGTTGTTTGTTTTAAGGTGGATATTTCTTCATAATCTTCAGTGAAAAATAAAATTTCTCTTGGAATTTCTAATTTTATCTTCTTTTCTTTTTTAGTTTCCTTTTCTTTAACTTCTCTTGTTCTTATAGGTTTATGTTCTTCCAACGCTTGTGAAATAACTCTTTTCAAAACACTATCATCTTTCAGTAAATCTTTTACTATAATTCTATAATATTCTTCTCTTTTTGGAGTTATTCTTTTTTGGAACCAAACATTGAGAGCTGTTTTTAATCTTCCCCAAGATCTTTCAGGAGCAAATTTTTTGTTTTCTTCTTCTTGATGAGCAATAATATTGAAACATAAAAGATTATATGTTCTTTCCAAATCATTTCTTGAAATGTCTTTTTCTAAATCTTCACCTTTTTCTTTTATTTCTTTTACAAAATTATCATAGTCTTCTATTTCGGCATCTACTATTAATTTATTTTGGATTCTCGGTTTCCCTGTTTCAATTCCTTTTTCCTTTATTTTCTTTAAATTATCTCCAATAAATCCTTCTTTTGTTCCAACAAACTTGTCGGCAACTTTTTCAAATGTAAATTGAAAATTCATGCCTAAATCATTATAATCAATTCTGCTTAAATGAGTAGATTCTAATATAATTGGTTTGATTTCTTCTTTTCTTTTGCTCTGATAAATGAAGGCTTTATTTTTCCCCTGTTTATTATCTGGCAATTGTATCTGATTTCTTGCGTAGTTTGTATAAAGATAACTTATATTTAATTCAGGGATTTCATAATGTTTAGCTTCAGGCATTCTTAAAATTCTTCCTACTGTTTGAGTGTGGAATGTTGGATTCTTTATTTCTCTAAACATCACTAAAATATGTGCTCTTGGACAATCCCATCCAGTAGCCGCTGCCTGCTTAAAAATTAAAAAGCTTATATCTGAATCGTCTTTTTCAACTTCTTCTAAATTCTCTTTTTTTTCAGAAAGCCATACTGCTATCTCATGGCCCTTAATTCCTTTGTTTCTTAGAAATTCTTTAACAATCTCTTCTTTAGATTTATCAAGAGTTTCTTTTCTTGCTCTATCATCATTAGGCAATTGAATTAAAACAAGTGGATTAATATTTTCTACTCCAATTTTTTTGTAATATTTCTTTAATTCTTCTCTTTTATTATAAGCTAATTCCAAAAGAAGGTTATCTTGGTCTATTTCTTTTTTTGAAACTTTATCCAAATCTTCTTTGGTTTGAGTTACAATTTTCTCTTTGATCAATCCTGCTTCAACAACTTCTTCTCTTTCAATCTCAACAAAACCAGCTCTATGATGCTCTACATCTGAAAATGAAGGTTCCTTTTTTGGTGTTGCTGTAACTTTAATAATAATTCTTGGATCGATCAAGTCAATAACTTCTGCGGCTAATTCTGTGCTTGTCTGTGTATGGGCTTCATCAACAATTAAGATTAATTCCCTACCCTCTTTTTGCGTTCTTATAATAAATTCATCAAAAACACCTTTATCAAATTCTGTTTTTTCTGTTTCTCTTCTTAATTTCCTTCCCTCTTTTGTAGAAGCTTTGACTTTTTGCCAATTGATAAAGAATACATTGTTCTTTTCTAATTTTTTTCTGTTTAAATCATTTAAATCTAAAAGATTTACTTCTCCAGAGCCATCATAATAATCATAAAGCTTATTTT
>JAFCDH010000045.1 GCA_017609795.1 Candidatus Pacearchaeota archaeon
GGTCCATCCAATAAAGAATTACTGCAACTAATTCTATTTCTTCTGTATTTGTTAAAGAATAAAGAAGCTTTCAAGCAGAAGGAAGATTATAAATCCAAAGATTGTTAATTCTATGTTTTTCAATTAATTTTTTTGGAATTAATCTCTTTTTAACATTTCTACCACAATAACAATTTTCCCTTATATCTCTTATTGCTTTTATTAAAGCTTTTTTTGTTGGATCACTCTCACTAAGACTATTAAAAGCATCTTCTAAACTTTCATCTATAAAAACAATTTTATCTGGTTTCATATTTTAATTTCAGTCATATTTCTAACTTTTTTTGCAAATTCTGGATTCCAAATATAAACAACATAACCTCCATTATCATAAGCGATTTTATGTATACTTTCTAGATATTCCATTATAACTTGAAAAGTCTGCCACATTACTTTTTTAGGAAGATTATTAAATAATTCTGTTTTTTTGAATTCTCCAGAATTTTCATCTATAAATCTCTCAACCATAAGAACTGTTTGTAAAGTTGGACTTCTAGCTATTTCATTATTCTCTATATAAGTTTTTTTACTCATTTTGGTTTCCATTTACTATAATATCAATTGATATGATTATTTAAATGTTTGTTTTCAAAAAAATCTCGTTTAAATATATTTTACAACCTAATACTTATGAAAAATAGGTTTTGGATATCTTTTTTTCTAATATAAATGTTAAAACACCTAAATCATTTAAAAAAGAAAAATATTTTAATAATTGAAAAAGAGGAAGGGGAGGAGTTAAGCTTCTCCCTCCTTTTTTTGTTTTTTTATTTTAGAATCTAACAAACTCAAAATAGCTATTCTTTTCTCTTGTTCTCTAAAGCTTAATCTTAATAAAACAGAATATAAAATTCTATAATATACTAAAAAATCATATTTAAAAAAATCTCACTTCTGTATCAAACTATAAGGAGTTATTTTATTAATTATAAATCTTGAACCTACAAATTCTGAGATTACTGCAGAAATTACTAAATTTCCTACTGCTGCTTTTAAAATACCTCCAACAACAGGAATCTTTGCTTTAGCTGAAAAGTTATCAAGAATATCTGTTATTTCTGATTGATTTAAAATAATTTTTGTTTTATTAAGTTTATTATATCTTTTTACAAGAATATTTTTATTTGGACCAAGACATTCAATTGATTGAATAGAAGAGTCTCTAATCAATAACTCTAATTTTCCTAAAGCAAATCCTTCAGGTATTGCTTGTGCTTGTGGCTGAATTGAAGTTAAAGCCTGTATCCTCGGAGGAATCTTAATTTGTGGCCTACTAGCTTGCATTCTAACTTGTTTTACTTGTTTTTTTGGAAAGCGAAGTAATTTCCTCAATCTTTGAATAGGTTTTCGCTTAGGAATTTTCATCCTATGGACAATTAGCTCTCTTTTTTCACTTGGAATAATAAACTGAGGTTCTTTTGATTCTACCTTATATCTTGAAGGTTGAAAAATAGGGCCCTTAAATATTCCAGACATTTCTTCTTCTGAATCTAAAGGCTCAACAAATTTCTTTTTTAATTTTTCTATTTCAATTCTTTTTTTAAAATCTTCTTTTTTATTTATATTATCAATTAATTCTGTTGTAAAATGTTTAAGAAAAAAAATTCTTTCTTTTGGTTCTATTTGTTTCAATCCCATTTTTTGTTTTGAATTATTTTATATTCTGGAATCTTATTATATCTTTAGACTATGTTCTTCTGTTTATTAAGCTATATAATGAATAGTTTACTTTTATCCTCTTCATCCCGTTATATTTCATATCTCTATTATCTATTCTTTAATTTCTCAAAATCTCTATAAATCTTAAAGTTATGAAGATGAGTTTTTCTTATTCTTCTCAAAGACTTAATCCAATCAACCTTCTCATAATATCCATTAAGATTCTAGTATTAGTGTTCTAGTTTCAAATTAACAAACTAAAAGAATTATTTAAATCTTTAGAATTAAACTCTTGGAGGTGGTCTTGACATAAGCATCTCGTTAGGTCTTTGATTTGCTAAAACATTCCTACTTCTTACTCTTTCTTCCATTAACATAATTCCTTTTGCAATTATTTTATTTTGTTCAAGTAAAGTATCTAATTTATCAATAGATTTTCCATCTATATCTGTTTTTGAACTTTTTTCTGCAAAACTCTTTGCTGAAATTTCAAATAATTGAAGAAGTTTTGATATTTGATCAGACAATGAATCAAACTTAACAGCTAGATTTGTCAAAACTTTTTGTAAATTCACAAAGTTATCAAGAAGAGTTTGCTCAAAATCTGATTTACCTACACTTTCTTTTTTAATAGTTTTACTAAGAGTTTTAGGCTTTTTAACAATCCCTGATTTTATTACCATGCTTTAATTAAGAAATAAGAATTTATAAATATTTGGAATGGGCGCGGAGGGAATCGAACCCTCAATTCTCGGGCTGGAACCGAGTTGTATACCATTTACATACACACCCTTAAAACTATTAAAATAATTGGTTTTAAAAAGATATTGTTTATATTTTTTTAGATAATTAGAAAAATATAAAAAAGAAGGAGTCTTAATTTATAGAATAAACCTAGAAGAAGTGTCTGCACTATTAAATACAATAATTGCGTTTTCAACATTTATTGTTGGAGGAGCCTTAGCTTATTACCTAAAGAAAATAACAAGAAAAAGCATAATAACAACAGTTTTAATATTAATGATTTACCTAATATTAGCTGTAACACTTATAGTATTAGTAAGGAGAAAATTAAAATGAATCAACTAAATATTTTAATCAAATTAATAAAAACTAATTTGCCTTGGATTATTTTTGGAATACTTATTCTAATATTTTATTATATGATCTTTATATGATTCTCACAACCTACTCAACTGCTCAATCTCTTGTCTTGAAACAGAACATCCTTTGTATTTCATTGCATAAAGCATAGCTTTTAATGCTCTTGAATCTTTTAAATTAAAAAGTCCTTTCTTACTTGCAATATAAACTAATTCAGTTGAACGAATTATTTTAAATTTCTTAAAAAAAGCATGATTCTTTTTGTTTGTATTTACAGAAGCATGTAATTTTTTCTGAAGAAGTTTCCTTAGATTCTCAGGATTTTCACACATCATTCTTATTGTTCTTTCATCAACTGCTATTACATTTGGAGCTTTTAACATTTCAGAAAGAGCTAAAGTTGTGGCTTCTCCTTCATGAATCAAATGAAGATTTTTCTTTTTAGTCATAAATGTAGAATTTGCAATATTCATAATCTCTTCTGCTTTTTTCTTTAATTCTTCTTTTTGCTTTTGATTAAAATTTGGAAGTTCTATTATTTTTTCATTAAATAAAGATTCTAATTGCAAAGCCCCTAATTCAAATCTTTTTACTTTTTCTGGGTAATCTATTGTCTCTGTTTTTACTTTTTCTGTAATTAAAAACTTTCCTTTAAATATTTTTTTAAGTTTTCTTAATAAGTGCAAACTACTATTCATTGAAAAGTTAATTAAGGGTCCTGAATCAAATACTATGTATTTCATTTTCTCTCCTTAAGGCTTTGAATTCCTTTACAAACTGCACATTGATAATTAAATCTAACTTTTTCTAAAAATAAATTTTCTAAACCATTAACCCCAATATAAGTATGAATAGTTGGTCTTTTACATTTACCACAATTTAAATAAACTTCATCAAAATTTATTTCTAATTGACCACTTTTAAATATCTCTTTACTTATGTTTCTTGAAAATCTACTTGCAAACATTAATTTACCCATTTTCTATTTAAAAATTTCCTCAACATATTTAATTCTTTGTTTAATTGGAAGAGTTACTGAAAGATTAATATCTCCAATTCTAGTTCTTCCTGCATATTCTGCTAATTCCCATAGACTAATCCCAAGAATTTTAGCTGTTTTTTCCATAGAAATTCCATGCTCATAAATTCTTGATGCCTTATTAACTCTCGCTCTTCTAAAAACATCATTTATATAATGCTTTAAATTTCCAGAAAGACTTTGAATTAATCTTCTATTAGCATATACCTCATCACGAAATTTCTTAATATCATCTTTTTTTAATGCTTGAATCATATCATTAATGTTCCTCAAATAATTATTATAAAAAGAAACCCAATTCTTCTCTTCTTTATAACTTTCTCTTTCAATTAATTTACTTAAAGAATAGATTATAACTGCAACAGAAATAACATCTGGATCTTGATGAATAGAAGAATGATGTACAATCCTATTACTTAAATTTTTAATCTTAACATAATCTTTTCTTTCTAAAACTACCTTAACCTCCTTTAAAACATTTAAAATATGCTCTTTTTCTTCCATATCGTTACCTCTAAGAAGAAACAAGGGGGAAGGTTATTTAAATCTTTATTAATATATAAATATAAAAGATATCTACCTCATTTAGGAGGTAGCCAAACAATATCTATATCTTATGAAATGTAAGCTTTAAAGAAGAGAAGTGTACAGCTTAAAGATTTATAAAGATATTAAGGAAGCCACGGGCTTTAGCCAGTGGAGGATGTCACAATCATGAGAATAATATTAGACACAAATTTTTATTGTGCAAAAAATAAATTAGATTATGTTGAAGAAATTGAAAAAATGCTAAATGAAAAATATGAATTAGTTGTGCCTATACAAGTTATTAATGAATTAAAAAAATTAAAAGACGACAAACTAAAGAAAGTTTCTGGAAAAGACAAACAAGCTTCAGATTTGGCTTTACAACTTTTAGAAGCCAACAAAATAAAAACAATTAAACCAAAAGGTAAAGGGGTAGATAATGCAATAATTAAGCTAGCAAATGAAAACAAAAAAAACATTGTATGCACATTAGATAAAGAAATGAGGCATACCCTTGGAAGAGTTATTTTAATCAATAAAGGAAAAAAATTAATGTTAACTAAATAAACCTAAACCAATCTAAAATATAAAATAATAAAAATGACAACTAAAATAACAAGAACAAAACTAGAAAAATATTATAAATTAACAAGCAAAGCTTTAGAAATTGCAAAAAAATCAATTACAAAAAGAAAAAATAAACAAGCAAAAGAAATAATCAAAATGGTTGAATGTTATCTTAAAGATGCCAAGCATTTTGAACAAAAAAATCATTTTGTAAACTCATTCGCCTGTGTTAATTATGCACACGGTTGGCTTGATTCAGGAGCTAGATTAAAGATATTTAATGTAAAAGATAACAGATTATTTACTGTTTAATTTATAAAACTATATAAAACAGGTTTAATAATACAATCTAAAACTGCAAAAAAAGCATTATTTTCACTTTTTGTATTTAAATCAGCTTTAAAATGATAATTTCCAGAACCATTTTGATCTAATCTTAAATTTCTCAAAAATTGGCTATATTTATCTTTTTGTTGTCTTAAATAAATCAATCCCTTATCTTCCCAAAACTCACTAGTTCTAATTGCTTTAATTTTTTTAGCAAATCCTTTAATCTGTTTTTTTTCAATCGAAACATCTAATTCTTCTCCACAAACATTAAAATCAAAAATAATTCCATCAAGACTAACAGATTCTTCAGAGATTCTCTTAAATCTCCTTTCACATTGTTTCATGCCTAACTGATCTATTCTTGGAGCCAAATGTTTTATGGTTCTTCCTGCAAGGTATTTTCCATCAATCATTAAAAAAACTACTAAAAATCACTTAAAAACAATTATTGTGTTCTAAAACATATATAAAAGACAATCTTTAAATAAACAAATTAATTTATATTAACATGAAAAAAAAGGTGATTATAATAAGTTTAGGAGGAAGTTTGATTATCCCAAATCAAATTAATACAGAATTCTTAAATGAATTTAAAAAAATCCTTTTAAAAAATACAAAAAAATATAAATTTATTGTAGTCTGTGGAGGAGGAAAAACAGCTAGAATTTACATTAAAGGTTTAGAAAATGAAAAATTAAAAAACAAAGAATATTTTCAATCTTTATTAGGCATTTCTGCTACAAGATTAAATGCCCGATTTATGACATATTTTTTTGGAGAAAATACACACCAAGGAATTCCTCATGAAATAAATGAGATAAAAAGTCTTTTAAAGAATTATAATATTGTCTTTTGTGGAGCATTAAAATATGCAAAAGACCAAACTTCAGATTCAACATCTGCAAACCTTGCATATTATTTCAAGGCTCCTTTTATAAATTTGACAAATGTTAAAGGATTATATAATAAAAATCCAAAAAAATTTAGAACAGCAAAGTTTATTCCAGAAATCTCACATAAAAATTTCTTAAAGATAGCAAAAAAAATAAAATTCAAACCAGGTCAACACTTTGTTTTAGACCAAAAAGCAGCAAAGATAATTAAAAAACATGACATAACAACTTATATTCTTGGGTCTAATTTAAAACAATTGCACAATGTTTTAAATAATAAGCATTTTATTGGGACGATTATAGAATCATAAAAGAGAAAATTTATTAACAACTAATTCTTATCATATTCATGCAAATAATCAACACAACAGACTTAAATAAAGCAAAAAAAGAGATTCAAACTTTTAAAAAAGAAAAACCAAAATCACAAATAGTTGTACAAGCTCAAGATGAAAAATTTAATAGAAAGATTCTTGAAAACAAAGATGTTGATATTTTTCTTGACCCACACACACATAATAGAAAAGAATATCTTAAACAAAGAGATTCTGGATTAAATGAGTTTTTATGTAAATTAGCTAAAGAAAACAACATAAAAATAGGAATTGATATTTCAAAATTAACAAAACTTGAAAAAAAACAAAAATCAAAAATTCTTGCAAGAATAATCCAAAACATAAAATTATGCAAAAGAACAAAAACTCAAATAATCCTTTTTCCAAACACACATAAAAAACAAGATATTCTTTCTTTTTTTATTTCTTTAAAAGGTTCTACTGAACAAGCTAAGCAAGCTTTTAATTAATTCTTCTACATCTTCTCCTCAATTATTCTTGAAATAGATTTCCCTGTTCTTTCTCTTATCTTTTTAAGTTTATTAATAGTCTTAACAGATAAAGTTATATCTATTCTTTTTCTTTGAAAGGGAAGTTCATGAGTTTTATCATAATTTTCTAACATTTCAAATGCTTCTTTATTCTCTCTCAATATTCTGTTTATGGTCTTCTTATTTAATTGCATTTTCTAACCTCCATGCTATTTGCCTTATATTAGTCAAATTCTTTTTTGCTATTGAAGTAGTTTGATAAACTAATAAATCTCTATCTATTTTCTTTTTATTTTCTTCTGCAAAAGCATATGCAAGGAACAAAGCAGTTCTTTTATTTCCATCTGAAAATGGATGATTTACTAATATTGCCCTCCATAAATAAGCTAATTTTACATAAAATCCAAGTTTAGAATTATTTATTTTATCAATGGCAAAGTCTAAACTAGCACTACTTCTAAGGTTTCCTCCAAAACCCTTATTTATTTTAAGTAAAGTTTCCTTACTAATTTTCATACACATAAATATTAGTAAGTTAGTTATTTAAACCTTTCTATGCCATTTCAATAAACCTTAAAAACCTCAAAGACTTAACAACAACATGAAAACTAATAAAAGATTTGCATTCACAAGTTTTATTAGTTTTAACTTTGGATTCTTTTTTAATTAAATGTAAGTATTTTCTACTTACAGCATAATTCAACTAAATTTAAAAACATCCAAGGCATCAATAAAATATCCAAAAAACATGGAAAAGCAACAAAATATTCAAAAAATAATAGAATCTCTTTCACCAAATGAAAGAAAAATTATTCCTTATTTGAAAGAAGGTAGTTTAAACAAGATAAAAGAAAAAATAGAAGACTTAGATAAAACAGCAATACTAAGAGCTTTAGAATTCTTATCAAATAAAGGGATAGTAAAATTAGAATCAAAACAGAAAAAAGTAATAGAACTAGGAATTAATGGATTATTATATATTAAACAAGGACTTCCAGAAAGAAAACTAATGAATTTGATTTCTGAAAAAAATTCTCTTTCACTTCAAGAAGCTAAAAAACAATCAGGACTTAGTAATAATGAATTTAAAGTAGCTTTAGGAGCATTAAAGAAAAAAGCTTTAATAAATTTAGTAAATCAAAATGTAATTCTTTTAGGAGGAAAACAAGAAATAACAGAAAAATCTCTTGAAGAAAAATTCTTAGAATCTTTGCCAAAAAGCCTAAATGAATTAAAACCAGAAGAAAAATTTGCTTTTGAAAACCTTAAATCAAGAAAAAATATAATAGATATCCAAGATAAAAAACAAATAAAATTATCTATCACAGAATTAGGAGAACAATTAATAAATCAAGACTTAGGTAAATCAGAATCTATGATTGAAGTTCTTACTCCAAATATGATAAAATCAAATTCTTGGAAAGGAAAGAAATTTAGAACATATGATATTATTTCTCCTTTACCAAAGATTTCAGGAGGAAAAAGACATTTTGTAAATCAAGCAACAGATTATGCTAAAAAAATCTGGCTTGAAATGGGTTTTAAAGAAATGACAGGAAATTTAACTCAATCAGGATTTTGGAATTTTGATGCCTTATTCACACCACAAGACCATCCAGTCAGAGAAATGCAAGATACTTTTTTTATAAAAAATAAACAAGCACAACTTCCAAACAAAGGATTAGTAAATCAAGTAAAATCCGCACATGAAGGAAAAATAAAGGGAAGTAAAGGATGGCAATATGATTGGAAGGAAGATGATGCAAAAAAAGTGGTATTAAGAACTCATACAACTTGCCTCTCAGTTCAAACATTAAAAAAAATAGCAGAAAACAAAGAATTCCCAGTTAAATATTTTGCATTAGGAAAATGCTTTAGAAATGAAACAGTTGATTGGTCTCATGGATTTGAATTCAATCAAACAGAAGGAATTGTAATAGATGAAAATGCAAATTTTAGACAACTTCTTGGATACCTAGTTGAATTCTTTAAAAAAATGGGTTATGAAAAGATTAAAGCAAGACCTGCTTATTTTCCATACACAGAACCTTCTCTTGAAATTGACATTTTTCATCCAATTAAAAAAAAGTGGATTGAAGTTGGTGCGGCAGGAATGTTCCGCCCAGAAGTAACAATTCCAATCTTCGGCCATCATATTCCAGTCTTAGCATGGGGCCCTGGTTTTGATAGAATGATAATGAATTTTTTCAATATAAATGACCTACGTGAAATGTACAAAAATGATATAAATAAATTAAGAAATATAAAAGTTTGGAGGTGTAGATGATAAGGATAATTCCAAAAAAACAAATTACATGCATCAATAAATTAACAAAAAAATGTAAAGATTGTAAAATAGATTACAATCCTAATAACCACCCTAACAATTTAGACTGTAAAAATCACAAAGAAGTAATTATAAGGATATTTAAGGTAAAATAAAATGACCATCTTAACACTTAACAAACAAGAACTTGAAAAAGAAATAGGAAAGATTACACCAAAATTACAAGAAAAAATAAACATGTTTGGAACTCCAATAGAAGAAATAACAGATACAGAAGTAAGTGTAGAAATCTTTCCAAACAGACCAGACTTATTATCTTTTCAAGGATTCACAAGAGCATTAATTGCTTTTTTCAAAAAATCAGAACTTATTAAATATAAGATAAACAAACCAAAAGAAGATTATCAAGTTATAATAGATAAATCAGTAAAGAAAATCAGACCACACACTGCTTGTGCAATAGTTAAAAACTTAAAACTTGATAATGAAAAAATAAAAGCATTAATTGATATTCAAGAAAAATTACATGCGAGTTATGGAAGAAATAGAAAAAAACTTGCAATTGGAATTTATCCTTTAGAAACTATAAAACTACCAATAAAATATTTAGCAAAAAAACCAGAAGATATTAAATTTATCCCATTAGAATCCAATAAAGAACTTACAGGAAGACAAATCCTCTCACAAAATCCTACAGGAAGAGAATATGCACATTTGCTTAAAGATGCAGAAGTTTTTCCAATTTTTGAAGATGCAAACAAAGAAATCTTATCAATGCCTCCGATAATTAATTCACAAAAAACAGGAAAAATAACAGAAAACACAAAAGAAGTTTTTATTGAATGTTCAGGACATAATCTTACTTTTCTCCAAAAAACATTAAATATGATTGTAACAACTTTAGCAGATATAGGTGGAGAAGTCTATCAAATGGAAATTAAAGATAAAAAACCATATACAACTCCTAATCTAGAACCTGAAAAAATCCCTTTTTCAATCAAAAACATCAATAAAACCTTAGGATTAGAATTAAATGAAAAAGAAACCATAAAACTTCTTAAAAAAATGGGGATTGGTTATGAAAAACAAAAAGATCAAACCCTCGCTCTTATTCCAGCATATAGAACAGATATTCTTCATGAGATTGATTTATCAGAAGAAGTAGCTATAGCATATGGATATGATAATTTTAAACCAGAAATACCAGAAATTTCAACAATTGGTGAAGAAGATCCAACAGAAATTCTTAAAAGAAAAATATCAGAAATTCTGATAGGACTAAATTTATTAGAAATATCCACTTATCACTTATCAACAAAAGAAAAACAATTTAAAAAAATAAATATCAAAGATTTTAAAAACAAAATGATTGAGGTTGAAGACTCAAAAACAGAAAATAATATTCTAAGAAATTCCTTATTAGCAAACTCTATTCAGATTCTTTCAGAAAATAGTGATGCTCAATATCCTCAAAAAATATTTGAATTAGGAAAAGTTTTCACAAACATAAGGGAAGATACATCTAAGAAACCGCTAGGTGTCTTGGATACAAACATCAAAGAAACCGAAAATTTATGCATTTCAATATGTCATGAAAAAGCAAATTTCACAGAAATAACAGAAAATTCAACATTTATATCAGGAAGATGTGGAGAAATCATAATCAATAATCAGCAAGCAGGAGTTCTTGGGGAAATCAACCCAACTGTTTTAAAAAACAACAAAATAAAGATGCCTACAGCATGTTTAGAGATAAATATTAAATAAGGTTAAAATTTAATCCCTTCAGCATCTAATTTTACTTCTAAGTCTCCAAAAACATTTCTACAATCACAAAGAACATGCCATTTCCCTGCTGGTTCTTTTCTAATTCTAGCAGCAACAACATTAGAAGTAAGCCTCCTAATCCCAATTACTATAAGTTCTTTAGTTGCTTGTTTTTTAGCATCTACTAAATTTTCAGCATGAATAGTTATCCCATATGGCCCTTGAGTTTCACTATTTGGAATAGCCACATTTGCCTTATACCAATCCACATAATAGTCATCCATAAAAAATAATAATAAAATTAGTTTATAAAAATTTATATAATTAAACATATTAAAGATATTCATGCCCCAATAGCTCAGTTTTGGTTAGAGCATTACCTTGGTAAGGTAAAGGTCCTGAGTTCGAACCTCAGTTGGGGCTTATCTTCTCATCAGGCAACCACCCCATTTTCACAACATAACCTAAAACAGTTTTTCCATTACTAACTAAACCATCAATCCACTGCGCATATAATTGAAAAAATTGCTCAGCATTCTTCTGGTTATTTAACTTAATCTCCTCATTAGAAATAATAAAAAAAGCTCCAATAAGTAGGAACATGATAATAAACATAAAAGTTTTCATTTTTTATTCTTTTTAACCTCTTTTTTGATTTTATATTATTTAACTGGAATTTCTACAAGCTCAATCAAGCTTTATCATCAGAGTAGCCTAATCTCATCATCTCCCTCTTAATCTTCTTTGGATCATAACCTTTTCTAAAGATTTGGCTTATAAGATATAAGTTTATATTTTATCAGGAAGAAGTTCTGTCTTATTAAAAAGAGTCCCATTTGTATCATCCCAGTCCATTCCAATTGCATTTCCTGCTAAAGTTTTTAGATTTTGAAATCCATTACCTAATAATCCAAAATATAATTTTACAGCATCAAAAAATCCTTTTGTATCACTAAGATCTACTTCATTTTTAATAAAAACAATTG
The DNA here is from genome assembly GCA_017609795.1 of Candidatus Pacearchaeota archaeon. Taxonomy (GTDB): domain Archaea; phylum Nanobdellota; class Nanobdellia; order Pacearchaeales; family GW2011-AR1; genus ARS1285. Next base: position 12,026 of record JAFCDH010000045.1, read on the forward strand.
ATGCAGTTCCTAATAAAAACAAGATTACAACAACAATCAAAATAAGCCCTAATTTATGTCTTGCTCCACTAACTTTAATAAATACAACTGCAATTAAAATAATAATTGCAATAACTGCCCAACCTATCATTTTTCTATTACCTCACATTATTTATTAATAAAAGTTAGTAGATTATAAAAAGATTTTGGTTTTCACAGAGAATCTTTTTAAATTTAATCTTCTCAACATTCTCTTTATATTTCATTAAGATATAAATATTTTTTAAATTTATAAAACTCTTAAAAACAACAAGCTATTTTCATGGATCCCTCATAAAAATAGCTTTAAAAATCTCCATAATAACAAATCCAGCAAAACCTATTCCTGCTATCCAGAGCCAATCATATAATCCTAAACTAACAAAACTAAACAAATTACTAAGAGGTGTATATAATGCAGCTATATGTAATCCAATTGAAGCAAGAACAGCATAAAATAAATATTTATTTAAAGAAGATTCAAAAATTGATTTATTTGACTTACAATTAAATACTAAAAACATTTCAAATACAATAGAAGCAGTTACAACCATTGTTCGCGCTTTAACAATATTCCCCATACTTAAATAAAAAAACAAAAAATCAATTAAAAAAGCAATTAAACCAGCAATTAAAATAAACCCAAGTATCCCTTTTAAAATTCCATGTTTACTTGGTTTTCTTTGCATAATGCCTTTTTCTATAGGTTCTACACTTAGTGCTAAAGCAGGCAAACTATCTGTAACAAGATTAATCCATAAAATTTGCAAAGGTAAAAAAGGTAATAATTCAGGATTTCTCCATAATAAGATAACTAAAAGAACTAAAAAAACCTCAGAAAAATTAGCAGATAGTAAAAACTTAATAAATTTTTTAACATTATCATAAACCCTTCTTCCCTCTTTAATTCCTTCAACAATTGAAGCAAAATTATCATCTATTAAAACAATATCAGAAGAATCTCTTGCAACATCTGTTCCTCTTTTACCCATTGCAATTCCAATATCTGCTCTTTTTAAAGCAAGAGCATCATTTACCCCATCTCCAGTCATTGCAACAACCTCTTTCTTATGCTTTAAAATATTAACTATTCTTAATTTATCTTCAGGAGAAATTCTTGCAAAAACAGATATCTTATCAATATTATCAAATAATTGCTTGTCGCTTATTTTATGTAATTGTATTGCATCTATACTCATTCCAGTTAAACCAATTTCTTTTGCAACAGCATCTGCAGTTAACTTAGAATCTCCTGTCATCATTAAAACCTTAATTCCTGCTTGTTTACAAGTTTGAATTGCATCTTTAACTTCTGGCCTTGGAGGATCAATCATTCCTTGCAAACCAACAAAAACTAATTTATTTTCTGCATTTTCTAAAGAAATGTTTTTCACCCATTTACATGCAAAACCTAAAACACGAAGCCCTTGTTTTGCCATGCCTTCATAAACCTTAATTAATTCTTGCTTTCTATTTTCATTTATCCTAACTACTCTTCCATTAAATAATTCAAAATCACACCGACTAATAACTTTTTCAGGAGCTCCTTTAACATAAGAAATAAGTTTACCTTCAGATTTTCTAATCACAGACATTAATTTTCTTTCAGAACTAAATGGAAACTCTTTAACTTTTAGTTCTTTCTCAGTCAGTTCTTTTTTATCTAAAAGGTTTTCTTTAGCAGAAATAATCAAAGCCTTTTCAGTAGGGTCTCCAATAATATAATCTTTTCCACTTTCATCTTTTTCAATTCTTGCTTTATTACATAAAATTCCTATTTTAAAAAGCATTTTTTTTCTTTTTTTAGGATTTAATCTTTTATTTGTATAAATTGAGGTAACTTTCATTTCTTCTTCAGTAATAGTTCCTGTTTTATCAACACAAATAATCGTGGCCCTTCCTAAAGTTTCAGAAGCAGGTAGTTTTCTTATTAGAATATTTTTCCTTACCATTCTTCTTGTTGCAAAAGCTAATCCTAAAGAAATTACAGCAGGAAGCCCTTCAGGAATTGCAGAAACAGCTAAACTTACTGCAACTAAAAAAGATTGGAAAATTTCTGCTCCTTCTAAAAGTAATATTCCAACAACCAATCCACAAAGTATTAAAATAAAAATCCCAATTTTCTTAGCAAAAGAATCTAATTTCTCTTTAAAAGGATTTTTCTCAGCTTTAACTTCTTGAACTAATTCAGAAATCTTTCCTAATTCTGTCCTCATTCCAGTTCTAATAATAATTGCTTTTCCATTTCCAGAAACAATTTCTGTTCCTTGATAAAGCATATTTTTTCTGTCTGCCAAAGGAACAGAAGAAGTTAAAACTTTAGATATTTTAGCTTGAGCAACACTTTCCCCAGTTAAAGCAGATTCATTTATCTTCAAACCACTTGATTCAAGAATCCTTGCATCTGCTATAATCTTATCTCCTGTTCTTAAAATTAAAATATCTCCTGGAACAACTTCTTTAGAATTAATTCTTAAAAGTTTTCCATTTCTAAAAATCCTTGCTTCAGAAACCATCATCTTTTTCAAACTTAATATTGCTTTTTCAGCTTTATATTCTTGAAAAAAACCTAAACTTGAATTTAAAAGGATAATAGCAAAAATAACAATAGAATCAACAACAGATTCCATAAAATAAGAAAGGATTGCAGCAAAGATTAAAATAATAATTAAAAAAGATTTAAATTGGCTAAAAAAAACTTTCAAGGCATTAAAATGTCTTGTTTTTCTTAATTTATTTAAGCCAAATTGTTTTAATCTTGCTCTTGCTTGCTCTTGAGTTAACCCATTTAAATTAGAATGAGTTTCTGCAATAACCTCTTCTTTAGATAATGCATGCCAATCCATGAAATATAATAGACTAAATATATTAAAAAGGTTTAGTTTAACCTTTTTTAATATCTCTTAAAAATAATCTCTCATTAATATCTTAATACATATCAAGCTACATACCACTTTCCAAAGCTATTATGGACCTATTAGATTCTAGAATTATTCTAAAACTAAAAATTCCCAAATACAAAAAAATTCATAAAAAAATAAAAATTAATATTTATGCTTTATTAGCAATTGCTAAAACAACACTTACTATAGTTAATATAACAACTATCCATCCAGCGATTATAGTTACTATTTCTGGAATATATCTAACAGTTAAAACTGCATCAGCCATTCCAAAACCAACTGCAAGTGATACTAAAATTCCAGTTATCCAAGCAATTAAGTTAACTAAACTTCCTACAGGCTTTCCTTTTGCCATTATTTTTTACCTCCTTTTACAAATATTAAAAGAAAAAACAGATTATAAATGTTTTTGTTTGAATAAATCTAAATTTTAACTTATATTTATATCTAATAATTACATTTTAAGCTATACATCCTCATTTCAAAATCATAATTATTACAACAAAATTCCAGTATTAAATTAAAATCTTATTTCAATTCCAAATCTTTAATCATCACATCTATAAAT
>JAFCDH010000046.1 GCA_017609795.1 Candidatus Pacearchaeota archaeon
ATGATAACCTATAATGAGTTATATGATGTTTTGAGAAGAGAAAGATATAGTGAGCAATTACAACCAATTCCTAAAAATTTTATTAAAGAGGTTGCAGCTTATTTAAAAGATAAAAAACAAATTGCAAATAAAGAAAATGACGACTTTTCTGATACTATTTTAAAGACTAAAAAGCAATTTGAAAATTCAATTGCTATTTTTAAAGAATTGATGTTGAGGAGGAAAAAGAAGATTTTAGAGTTAGCTTTTGTTGCTGCTGAAACAGGAATTAGTAAAAGAGATTTTGAAAATATGCTTGCTATAGAAAAAGAATCTTTTGATTCAATTATGAAAGCTTTGGAAAAAGGAGATAAAAAAGTTAATGAAACTTTAAAAGGGGCAGGAGAAGATGATAAGAAACCTAAAAATAAAATGATAGTTTTTATCCAAGATACTTCTGAGTTTTTAGATTTAGATGGGAATAAATTAGGTCCTTTTAAAAAAGGAGATGTTGCAAATCTTGCTGAAGAAATTTCAAATATTTTAATTATTGATAAAAAAGCTGAGAGTGTTGAAGGGGATTGAATTACCTATAAATCATTTTTTGAATTAATAAGATTAACCAAAGAGTTCCATTTATTGAGCATATAATCCCTGAGAAAAATAGTTCAAGAGAGATAAAAGCAATGCAAGAAGCATATAATCCAATTGTTGTTAAAAGAGCTGTTTGAAATGCTAGATGTCCTTTTTTTTCTTTAAATCCTTTTAATATTTGAGGGATTAGAGCATAACTAAACATTATATTTGCTATTGTAATAATAATGTCTTGCCATATCATTTTAAAAAAAAAGCCCCCAGCCGGAGTCGAACCGACGACCTATTGATTACAAATCAATTGCTCTAACCAACTGAGCTATGGAGGCATAAGAAAGTTAATAATAAAAGGTTTTTAAGGGTTTTGATTTGAGATTCAATACTCATACACTTCATGTTCTTTAAACCAAACTTGTATTTCTCTTTTTGCGTTTTCTATTGAATCAGAAGCATGAATTAAATTTCTTAAAGCTCTTCCTACTGAGTTTGCTTTTTCATATGATTCATCTGAAGCAAAGTCTTTTCTAATTGTTCCTGATATTGCTTTGCATGGTTCTGTTGCTCCAACTATATCTCTTACAGAATTAATTGCATTAGGTCCTTTTATTATTATAGCGATTACTGGAGATTCTGTTATAAAATTTACAAGCCAATTTTGTAGAATTTCTCCAAATTCTATATGATTTGAAAAACCTAATGTTCTTTTTTCTTCTTGAGCTGATTTTTTAGTTTTTTCAAAAGCAGATTTGCACCATTCTTCATCAAGGGGGTAGTGTTTTTTTGCTAGTTCTTCATTTGGATGAATCATTTTTAATGCACAGACTTTAAGTTGGTTTTCTTCAAATCTTTTTATTATTTCACCAATTAACTGTCTTTGAACTGCATCTGGTTTTATTAAAACTAGTGTTTGTTCATGTATCATTTTTTTTATTTATATCTAATAAGCTCAATCAAGATAGATTATCTGAGAGGTTTAAGTTTTATAATTTTTATCTTAATCTAATTCTCTTTATAGCTTAAAGTTTTATAAGATATTAGTTAATTATTTTTTATTTTCTTTATCCAAGACACCTACTGGTTTATTAGATGTATCTTCTCTTGATGTTGGTTTTTCTTTTTTAACTTTTTTTTCTATTTTAACTGCCTTTTTTTGAGTTTCTTTGATTTCTTTTTCAGCTTGTTTGATTTCTTGAGTATCTATTTTCTCTACTTGTTTTTTAGCTTTTTCTATTTCTGGTTTTGCTTTTTTAGGTTTTGGAATTTCTTCAGGTTTTAAAGGTCTTACAATCTCTAAAACTCTGATTTCACATAAAGATAGAGGATATGTTTTCTTTAACATTAAGGATAAAGGTCTTTGCAATTTATTTGAAAGAATCTCATTAAATATTTCACTATCTTTTTTCTCTGCAATATAATCTTCAATCCAGTTTTTAGTCTTATTTCTTAATGTTTTTCTTACTGCTTTTGAAACTCTTTTTCTGGTTATTAAGAAAGGTTTAATTTTTAATATGCTTTCTTGACTTGGGGTTTCAAAAGAATCTTCAACATAACTGATTCTTTTTCTAATCATTCTTCTAATAAAATAAGGCATTAATTTGATTTTTATAGGATAAGCAATTGCTTTATCATTTTCAATTTTGATTTTTACAAGTGCTTCAACACTTTTTCCTTTTAATTGTCTTGTTAAATCTAGTTTTATTGTTCTATCTTTTAAATCTTCAAGAGAATTTCCAATTAATTCTATTTTTAATTTTGTTAAAGGGATTTCTGCTTCTACAAACTTTTTTCTTTTTGTTAAGATTTTTGTTGTTTTTGCCATTTTGTTGTTATTTTTTGGATCATAATCTTCTTTTAAAAGGTTTGTTTTATTCTATCATTAATCTTGAGACCCTTCTTCCTTTTTTAGCAGGTTTTGATTTTTTACATTCTTGACAAGTATAAATCACAACTTTTTTTGTTGTTGCTTTTGTTTTTCTTTTCCATGATTTAACAGCTGGTTTTCCATATTTTCCTTTACTTCCTTTTCCAGATATGGCTCCTCTTTTTTTAGCTCTTTCTTTTGAACCATGTTTTAATGTTCCTCTTTTACTCCCTGTGCTTACTAAACCTATTTTTTGGTCTGTTCTTTTTTTGCAAAAAGGACAAAATCTTTTAGTAGTTTTTGGCAGTTTCATTTTGTTTTATTATATAAACCTAGTGAAAAATAGGTTTTTAAATGTTGCTTTATAGATTTAATTATGGGCGTATAAGCTAGTGGTAAACTGTATCCTCGACATGGATAATTCCCAAGTTCGATTCTTGGTACGCCCATTCTTTTATTTTTATATGAATATTTAAAAATTATAATTTATTTGTTCACAAATGAGTAATGTATTTAAGAACGACCCTAAAGATAGAAAAAGGAGATTTTTAAGAGGTTTGAATTATCTGCTTGGATTAAATTATTCTAGTTTAGAAGATAAAATTACTCCCTTGAGTTGGTTTTCATCTAGAGTAAAATCTCCTGCTTTTAGGAATAATTTAGCAAATATTTATGGTTTAGAATTTACTAGTGATGAACTTAAAAAATTGATAGATGAGAGGATAACTACGGGAGAATTTACTGAAAAATATTGTGAGGCTATTTATAGAGATAGAGGGAATGTTGATTTAAATACTTTAATTGGAAGTTCAATGTTAGATGGAGCAATAGATTTAAGAGAGATGGATAAGGCCCTTAAATATGGATTAAAGGGTTTTGAATGGTGTGATGTTTTAGAAGGCCTATGTAGCTGTGGGGCCTGGCATTGAGTTGCTATATTTTACTTAGTAACTAAGTAACTAAATTAATAAGAAACATTTATATATGCTGTATCATCTATTAATTCTATGAAAAAATACTTACTCTTAATCGAAGATGAAAAAAAATGGGAAGAATTTAAAAAATTAATTGATAAAGATATCAACACTGAGATTATTTCTTTAATAAATAAGAAAATTAAAAAAGGAGGAAAAAGTGGGAAATAAATTGTTTAACTACTGGAATCTTGAAAAGAATAAAGATATGAAGAAGAGGGAACAAGCTACTCATCAACACAGCTTTAAATTTTATAGATATAAAAAAATAAAATGTTAATAAAAAATAATAAAGCGCACTCACCCTTTGACTTTGTTATTAGGAATAATAGATTGTTAAAGTCAAAGCGTTCACAAGTAACTATATTTATAATCTTAGCAATTGTAATTGTTGCAAGTATTGGAGTGTTTTTTGCATTTAGAACAGGATTATTTCAGACAAGTGTTCCTCAGGAATTAGAGCCTGTTTATAATTATTATTTAAGCTGTGTTGAAAATGAAATGATGAATGGAGTTTTTATTTTAGAACAACAAGCAGGATATATTGAAACTCCTGAATTTTCTCCTGGAACTGATTATATGCCTTTTTCATCTCATTTAGATTTTTTAGGTCTTGGAGTTCCTTATTGGTATTATGTTTCTGGCAATGGTATTTCTAATGAACAAATTCCAAGTGAGGCTAAAATGCAAGAACAATTAAATGATTATGTGGAAGAAAGAGTTAATTTATGTGATTTTTCTCAGTTTGAACAGCAAGGTTTTGAGGTTGAGGTTGGAAAAAGTAATGTAGATAGTTCTATTAAAGGAAGTTCTGTTTCTGTTAATGTTGAGCAAAACTTAAATATTAATTATGGAGATGTTAGCTGGAGAGGAACAAGTCATTCTGTTTCTGCAGATTCTAATTTAGGTAAATTTTATGATTTAGCTAAAAAGATTTATAAAAAAAATAAAGAAGATATGTTTTTGGAAAATTATGGTGTTGATATCTTGAGATTATACGCTCCTGTTGATGGAAGTGAGATTGGATGTAGCCCTAAGATTTGGAGTGTTGATAATGTTAGGGCAGGATTAATAAATGCTTTAGAAGCTAATATTCCTGCAATCAAAGTTCAAGGGGATTATTATAATTTAAGGTCTCCTGATGACAAATATTTTGTTCAAGATATTGGAAGAGATGTTGATGTGAATGTTAATTTTATGTATTTAGCAGAATTTCCTATGAAAATGGAAGTTTGGCCTTCTGAAGATGGAGTTTTAATGGCTGAGCCAATTGGATTGCAAGAAGGCATGGGCATGTTAGGCTTTTGTTATGTTCCTTATCATTTTGTTTATGATTTTGCATATCCGGTTATGATTCAGTTATATTCTGGTAGTGAGATGTTTCAGTTTCCAGTAGTTGTTTTAATTGATAAAAATAATCCTCGTGAAGCTTTAGATGCTCAGGGATTACCAGATGTTATTCCTGAACTATGTGAAAAGAAAAATACTGAGTTAACAGTTTCTACTTATAATACTAAATTAAATCCTATTGAAGCAAATATTAAGTTTAAGTGTTTTGATACTGTTTGTGATATTGGAAAAACTTTAGTTAAAGGAGGAGATGCTGTTTTAAGTGCTAATTTTCCTCAGTGTGTTAATGGTTATGTTTTAGCAAGTGCAGAAGGATATAAAACTGAAAAACATTTGATTTCAACTATTAATCCTGGAAATGCTATGATTGTTTTAGATAAAAAATATAAATTAGATTTAGAGATTCGAAAAGCAGGAGGTTCTTTGGCTAAGGATTATGCAGTTGTTACATTTAATAAAGAAGGAGAGATAAAAACAGTTGCTTATCCTGAGATGAATGAAATTGAATTAACAGAAGGACAGTATGAAATTAAGGTTTATGTTTATTCTGATTCTAATATTAATTTAAGAGGAAGTTCAACTCATAAATGTGTTGATATTCCTAAGACAGGAGTTTTAGGTATTTTTGGAATGACTGAAGAAAAATGTTTTGATTTAGAAGTTCCTGATCAGATTATAAGTTTTGCTGTTTCTGGGGGAGGAACTCAGAATTATTATATTGCTGAATCTGAACTTGAAAATTCAAATAAATTGATTATAAATACAGAGTCATTTACAAAACCAACAAAAATTGAAGATTTGCAAATTAATTATAATAATGTTGATACAAGGGGGTTAGATATTGTGTTTGAGTGATAAAAATACTGGAATTTGATAAGCATAGGACAAGATGTTCTACTGAGCTAAAGAGATTATCTTCAAAGCTTGATTGAGCTTGTAAGATTTAAGAAAAAAAATAAAATGAAAAATAAAAATATTAAAATTGGAATATTTATGTTAGTATTTATAATTGCAGGTATTAGTCTAATTTCTGCTCAATTTTCAGGCGGAGATGTTCCTTCAACATTTATGGGTGGAACATATCGGGTTTATGGAAGTTCTGTAAATCCTCAGTTTAATCAGCCAGGGTTTAATTTAGGTTCTGCGATAAATCCAAGAAATTATTGGGGAAACTTTAATAGAGAAGATTGCAGAGAAAGACAAGATGTTATTTTGACAATTCCTCCTGGAGGATGTAGTCCTGCAGTTGTTAGAAGTGATTTATTAGAAGAGCAAAATGTCCCTGTTTTTTGTAAGGTTTCAAGTATTCAAGTTAATCCTTTGATTGATATAACAAAAATAAGAAGTATAAGATTTAAAGGAGAATATCCTCCTGGTGTTTCTGGTGTTTCTTATTATCCAGCAAGAGCTG
>JAFCDH010000047.1 GCA_017609795.1 Candidatus Pacearchaeota archaeon
CTTCTTGAGCATAATTTCTTCCTACTTTTGCCATCACCACAACCCCTACCCCAATTAACCCTAACCCAATAGCAAACCATATCTTTGATATGGTTGTAGAAACATCAATGACAGCGCCGGTCATTGTTGTGAAAGGCTGAGCTATTATAATAAAAATTCCAATTATAATTAGTGCAATACTTATGCCTCTTTTATGGTTATGTTTCATTTGATTAATAATTATTAGTTTTTTTGAGTATAAAATAGTTTTGATTCCATTATGAAGAACTATTGTTTATTTGTCACCACTACCTAATAACATCACAATAGAAACATTTATAAAGGGTTTTTTAGTTGGTATATTATTGAAAATGGCAAAAAAAAGTTCAAAGAAAAGTGAGTATCTTCAATTTAGAGAGAAATTTGCAAAATATTCTCCTTATGTTCTTGCTTTTGAACAAGCTAATGATCCTGAAAATCCTGATATCAGAGGATTAAAAAGATTAGCAGTAGCAAATGTTCCTGATAGTCATCCAAATTCTGAAATAGAAAGAGAAAGAGTGGGTAGAACTAATGATATTCAAGTTATTTCTAAATTTTTTAATATAGGTTATAAAAGAATTGCAAAAGATTTTGAAGCTTATGGAGATAAAAATATAAAAAGAATTCTTAAAAAAACTCCCCAAAAAAATTTAGAAATGATTTTAGCTTCTGTTGAACTTAAAAGAAAAATACCTCAAGCATATAAATCTGTAGCTCAAATCCATCAAGATTATCAAGAAATGTATAGAGTTTTAGCAGTTTATAAAAATGACGAAAGTGAAGAAGATGATAGAGAAAAGGCTTTGAAGACTATGGAAAAAAAGGTTACTGATTTTTATACTGCAAATTATAGTGGAAACCCTGAAGTTTTAGATGCATTAAAATATTTAGCTAAGGTAGATTCAGAACTTAAAGTTGCTAGATATATGGGCTTTGTAGGAGATAAAAGAAAAGAATTTGATAATAAGGTAGGAGATAAATTAGGCCCTTATTTAAGTGATACTGTTAAAGATAAACTTGCTCTTTATTCTATGATTGCAAGTGATTTAAGAAAAGCAAAAAGATAATTAGATTTTTATTTTTTTATAATTCTATTAACTTATATCTTAATGGATATAATGATTTAAAGATGATAAGATTAAAATATGTAATGATAAGCTTAAGCTAATCATCAGCTCAGCTTAAAGATGTAATAAGATCCCAAGGAAGTTTTAAGTAAAAGTTTATTATTCTAAGAAGTTATCATTGTATAATATTATCAATAATGCTTAAAACAATTTTGAAGAATTCTTCAGCTCTTTCTTGCCAGCCATCAATAATCTTTCCATCTAGGTTTCTTATATTTCCATGGACAATTCTTTTATGTAAATCATATAATTCTTTGAAATCTGTTACATATTTCATTCTTAACAGTTTTCTATCTACAAAATGCTGTTTTAGTAAAAGAGCAATATGTTCTGGGCTTGGAGGAAGGACTTTTACAGACATTAATAATGCTTGTGCAGAATCTACCATTGCCCAATAACATCCTTCTATTGCACTAATTTCTGCTAATCTGCTTCTTGCAATATGACCTGGAACCCTATTTAAACAAGTAAAAGTTGCTTCAGGAGTTGTTTTTATTCTTCCTTCTTGCAAAAGTATTTTAAGAGGCTTAAAAAAACCACCAAAGTCTATAAGAGGTTCTCCATATCTAATTATATTAATAACTGTTGGGTCTCCTCTTGTCAAATCTATCCACCAAGTTGTTAACTTAACTGTATTAATATGAAGATCTTTTTTATAAGGGTTTGATTGAATTAGTTTTCCTAGCTCTTCTCTATACCATGCAATTAAAGTCTCATCAAATCTTGTTGTTGCATCATCTATTACAAGAATAATATCAATATCAGAACCAGCAACATTTGTAGATTTTGTTTGACTTCCAAACAAAATTATTGATTTAATAAGTTTATCAAATCTTTCATAAGCTTTTTCTGCAAAATCCATTGCAATATCCCTTTCTGTTTTAAGTTTTAGACTTGGAAATTTTTGACTTGATATTTTTGGTTTTTTTTCAGAAGTTGTTTTAGTTGAATGTTTTTCAGGAGATTCACTTATGTGATGTTTTTTTATTTTTTTATGAGTTCTACTTTTATGATGTTTTTTTGGTTTTTCCAAACTTTTTGTTATTTTATGCTCTATAATCTTATGAGTTTTAGATTTTTCTTTAAGTTCTTTAGATTCTTTTTTATTAGTCTTATCTTCTTTAGAATCTTTTTTTTGCTGTTTAATCTCTTTCTCTTGTTTTTCCATTTTATCCCCTTTTAGTTTATATTATTAATCAATCCTAATTTTTAAATGTGTTGATTTTATTTATGCTGTATATGTTCTTTAAAATCTTTTGCTAAATATCTAAATGCTATTTCTGTTTTAATTTGTTTATCACTTATAGACCAGATCTTTAATAAAATAGTAAACATAATTGTTATTAAAACAATAAATTCTGTAGGGCTATTACCAAATGCATACCAAACTAATAATATTACACTTAACACTAGGAATATATAAAATAATATTTCTTTAAGGTCCATTTTATTTAAATGCCTTCCCTGTAATAAACAGATATATTATTACAAATATAAATATTATCGCTGCTATCCACATAATAATATCTTGTAATTTCATTTTTATATTTTATTTTACTATATCTCTATGAATATTTAAGCTTAAATTTGAGTAGCTTAATCTTTTGTGATCTGTCTCTTGATATTACATTAAGATATAGATATTTTTTTAATAAGATTTTAGTATTTAATCTCATTGATTAGGAGTTCCTGAAAATCTGCTTTGATCTCCTCCAACTGTTCCTCCTAATTCTGCAGGAAGTGTTGAAAAACCTAATCCATAGGTTGCCTGAGATACTGGTGTGCCAATTGCTCCTTGTCCTGGAGCAAAAGTATAAGTTGCAAAACCTTGTGTTTGGCCCCAAGAAGGGCCTGCTTGCATTGCATAAATTGGAGAATCAAATGATTGCATTGTTTGTATTAATGATGGTGCTCCTCCTTTTGGAGGTTGTCCTGGAACATTTTGAAAATGTTGATACCAATCTATTGCTTCAATAATCTTTTTTCCTTCAAATCCTTTTTCACCTAATTTTTCCATTATTTGCTTCATAGGAACATTCCCCATTCCCATTGGAAGTTCTGTATGTTCAAAACCAAAATTATCAGAAAGATGAACATGTTTTACAAAAGGAGCAATTATTTCTGTTTGTTTAATAATATCTTTCTCTCCATAACCTTGTTTTCTTAGCATGTTTATATGTCCAACATCCCAAGTAGCACCAATCATTTGTTCAGAAATTCTTTTAGCTTCTGATTTTCCTAAACCTTTACTTTTTCTTAAGTTTTCAGCAAGTTTTTCTCTAGATTTTTTAACTAATTCTTTTAAATCTTCTGCTTTGCTTAAACCAAACATTCCTGCAGGAGGATTTTCAATATTTATAATTGGAGCTGTTTTTCCAAATTCATTATAAGCTGTTTCTGCTACATTTGCAAAGGTTTGAGAAGATTTATCCATTACAAACTTTTTTAATGGCTGATATAATGTGGGAACTTTTATTTTATTTAATACTTTAAGTCCTTTTTCAACTAATTCTCCAAATTCATCTAATTTTTCTGGATCCTTTTCTAAGTCTTGAGTAATTTTTGGGGAGATTTCTTGTGCATATCTTTGAAGCTCTTTTTTATCATTATCAGAAGCTTTTTCATAAGCTAAATCAAATAAAACCTTTAAATTTTGATATGCATCTTTTAGATAAATAGTCCCATGATCCATCCCTCTTTCTAATTGTTTTAATCTTTCTTTTTCTAAATCTGGTAAGGTATTAATATCAATTTTCTTTGTTTTTTTTAATAATTTATTTATATTTTGTTTTTCTTCTTCTGATTTAACATTTAGATTTTTATATGTTTCATTTATTGTTTGTTCACCATAATTAATATATCTATTTATATTAGATAAATTTTGAACCCAGCTATTTTTATTATGTTCTTCTAATTCTTTTTCTACTTCAAGTTCTCTTCCTTCTGGTTTGAATTTTTTATCTTCTGGGAAATATTTTTTTTCTAGTTTAATTGCATCTATTTTCCCTGTTCTTGGGTCTATTATAAGGACTTGTCCTATTTTCTTGCCTTCTTTTGTTACTTGCTCAATTTCTGGAAGTCCTCCTGTTGAATGGAAAGTTACAGAAATATTTCCTTTTTCATCTAATTCATGACTTCTTAATACTGCAGATGCCATTTGAGCTTCTGCTCCTTTTCTTGCTGTTTCATTCCATCCTTGATTAGTTATTCCTGAAGGTTCTACAATTGGAGCATGTATTGAAGGACTAACTCCTGCCATTTTCATTGACCTGCTCATTTCTTTAAAGTGTTGTCTTGGTATTCCTTCAAGAACTTTTGCATCTACACCTTGAACTTCAAAGGTTTTTGCTCCAGAAGCCATTTTACTTTGAAGATCTTTTAATTGATTAGCACTTCTTCCATCAAGAGTTAAACCTATATCTCCTGCTTGTATTTGATAACCAATAGCATTATAACTAGGAATAAGAAAATCATCTGCTCCAGGATAAACATTTTCATATGATACCATTTTATGTTTTAAATTAAAATTTTGGTTTGGATCACAACCTTTTTGAAATCTTCAAAATTTTTAATTTTGAATGACCCAGAAATTTTTAATTTCTGAGGGTTTGCTTTATCTATATTTCTATAAAACTTTAAGCTTTGTTATGAGGAGCTTAAGCTTATTATCATCTTTATATTGTTTCATGCTTATAATATTGTAATATTATTTTTTCTTAACTATTTTATTTCTAGTTTATTTTTTCTTAACTATTTTATTTCTAGTTTATTTTTTATTAAACCCATATCATCTTTAATTTTTCTAAATCCACTTTTAACACCAACTTTTATTTCTCCGACTTCTCTATTTACTCCATATATTAAAGTAAATAATCTAAAAACAGCCATACTAAGTAATCCAATAATCCATGAAACAACCTGAAATTCAGTTGGTGAATCACCAAAAACCCTCCATAAAATCATATAAACTGTACCTATAAAAAATACAACTATTAGTATATTTAATATCCAATCTATTACCTTCATAAGTTTTGATTTTTTTACCATTTTTAATATTATTTCTATATCTTATAAACTCAATTAAGAGATATTATCTGAGTTTCTTTTATATCTTTGAAGCTTAATCTTATCCTCTTTAAATCATTATGTTCAAAGACTTTTTTGTCTTTTTAATACAAATTCCACGAATACCTCTTTTTTAAAATCTTCTTCTATCTCTTTTAGTTCCAGGAGATTTTGGTTGATATTGTTTAGGAGCTTCATTTGATGTGAATTTTTGTGAATGCCAGCTATCTGCTGTTCTCACTTCTCCTGGTATAACAGGTTTAAACTGAAAATCAGATGCAGGATTTAAACTAGGAAGTTGAGGTTCTATATCTGGATATCCTAATTCTGTTGGTTGATAAGTATCTGTACTATAGTTTTGTGCAGTATAAACTTTTGTTTCTTCTTCACCTTGAGTTTGATTAGAAGGAGTATCTGCTAATTCTGTTTCTAATTGAGGTTGTTGAGTTATTGGTCTTGCAGTTTCTAAAGAAGGAGATGGTTGAGATGATGGCCAACGCTCAATAGCTCTTGAAGTTTCTAATACTGGATAATCTGCTGTAGGAGTTTCTTCAATAATATCTTCTAAAGGTTCTTGTGATTCTTCATCAATCTCTTGTGATTCTTCCTTTTATATCTTGTTCTTCTGGCATTTTGATTTTTAATTGAAATTTGATAAGCTCAATATTCATTAAGATACTGGTATTTCCTTTAATTTTAATAAGAAATAGGATTATTTAATCATTTTGGTTTGTTCTTGGTTTCTACGAGCTTTTGCTTGAGATGCAAACTGTGCAATTTGATTAATTCCCACACAATCAGTAAGTCCATTAAATAATTGAATACAATTAATTCTGCCTACACCCCAAATTGGAAGATAATCTACTCCTGCTTCATCAAGCATTTATTTTGCTAATTCAAATTCTTTTTGAGATGTATAATCTATATCTCTTGCTAAATGATATGTCATTTTGGTTTTCCTAACCCAAAAACTTCTTCAGTCCTTGTTCTTGGAGGTCTTGCTTCAGCATTATCAACATATGGAAATGAAGCCATATTATGGGCTTTTTTATAAATATCAAAAACAGCAAAACAACTATCAATTGCTCCAGCTTCTGTTAAATTTCTTATATATCTTTCAGGATATTTATCAGGCCTAACTCCTTTTTGTTTTAGCTTCTTCAGATTTTCTTCTTCTTTGCTTTTTTCTTTAGATAAATCTTTTTTTGGTTTTTTAGTAAAAGAAAAT
This sequence comes from Candidatus Pacearchaeota archaeon, assembly GCA_017609795.1. GTDB lineage: Archaea > Nanobdellota > Nanobdellia > Pacearchaeales > GW2011-AR1 > ARS1285. Next base: position 6,442 of record JAFCDH010000047.1, read on the forward strand.
AATGCTGTAAAAGGATTTTCATCTTCTTTTGATAGTCTTTCTTTTTCTTTTTCTTTTGTATCGCCTATAAATTCATCAATATCTAATTTTAATTGTTGTAAAGAATCATCTGTTATGCCTTGAACAAGTTTTAAAGAATCTTCCAAATCTGATTCAAATAGTTTATCATTTAATAAAGCTAATTCATCTTCATTTAATGCATATGCTTTAAAAGAAACATCTGCTCTTCCTCCAAAAGCAGTATGTTGTCCCATTTTACTTGGAACTCCTCTAAAATTAAAATCCACAACAACAACTGAATAATATTTTCTTAGTCCTTTTATTTTTTTAAAATCTCTTGGTAGATGTTTATCTATTATTTCTTGTTCAACATTAAGTGTTTTTTTACCCATTAAAGTTAACTGAAATAATACTATATTAAAAATATCAACTAATTCTGGTTTTTTTCCTAATTCTGAGCTTGATTCTAATTGCTGAGCTGCTTTAAGATATGGTTTTGCCCATCTTGCATATAGCTTTAAAGAATCTACTTGACTTTTAAGATAGGCTTTTTCAATTTCAAATTGTTTTCTTAATTGTTCTTCACTTCTTTTTTTCCATTCTAAAAATTCCTGAACTCTTGGTTTTAAAACTCTTTTTACTAAATCATTTAAATCTAATTCATCAACTTGTTTTATAGAGTTTGCTATCATAAATGCATCTCTTAATGTTACAAATTGCAGATTCCCACTTGCCATTGCATTTATGCTTCCTGCGCCTCTTTGCAAGTCTACCTTGTCCATCCAAATTTGTTTTAATGCTAATAATCCTGTTTGTCTTTTTTCTTTGTCTTTTGATTTTTCATTATCATAATGACTTAATCTTATTTGAAACTCTTTTAAATCATAAAGAATATTCATCACAGATCTTAGAATTGTATTAACCATTTGCATAGTGTTCATTGCTTGTTTTTGCATTTCTGATTTTTTCATACCTAATTCTCCAAAATGTCCTGAACCAGGAGAAGCTGCAAAATTATCAACAATCTTAATTACATTTCCTCCAAAAATACCATTCATATAATCTAAAATCCAAAAGTAGATTGGTTCAAGAGTTTCTGCTAATGAGTTATAAACTAATTTATGTTCTGCAGAAGACACAATTATGTCTGCGCCTTTATTTTTTCTTTTTTTTCTTTTTGCATAATAAGGACTTATTTCTGCAATTATATCTTCTATTTCTGACATTTTTGTGTTTTAT
>JAFCDH010000003.1 GCA_017609795.1 Candidatus Pacearchaeota archaeon
AGATATCTTTTACATTTATTATTTTTTTATTTATATCTCTATAAAACTTAGAGCTTTATTATGAGTAGCTTAATCTTATCATCTTTATCTCTTTCTATGATTATAAGATATAGATAGTTTTTAAGTTATTTAAGTTTAATTATTTCTCAACCTCTTTTGTTCTTTTATATTTTAATCCAGAGTTTTCAATTATTTTTAGAATTTCTTGTCTTTGTTCTGATTTGCCACATCCTTTCCAGTCTATAAGAACTTGTTTTATTTGTTCTGTTGTTTTTTGTTCTGCTTGTTTAAGCATATTTTCTGTTAATGGAAGCACATATTGAGGAATTATATGTGAAATTGCATAATTACTGTTTAATTGAATTTTATTAAATCCAGGGCAATAATGCGGGCCGCCTATTCCTATTGCAGGTGTGTTGTTTTTATTTGAATTATAATTTTGAAGAGAGAAAATAGTTTTTGCAATTACTTTTCCTGCTTGTTTGTCTTGCCATTGTTTTGTTGTTGAACCTATTTCAATAAAACAGCAAGGTAATTCTATGTATGGGCCATGATGAGTGCATTCTAAGGTTATTAAATAATCTGTTAATTTATTATTTTCTGCTATTTTATTTAGGTTTTGAAAAAGATATTTTAGAACTTGTGCTGATGTATTGCAAATTATTCCTTGTTTTCCTCCAAGTTTTGCATCTATTTTTAAATTCAGGAAGTTTGTCTATGTTTTCTGAATATATTGGATGCTTTTTTAATTCTATAATGGGTATTTGAGGAGCAAAACCTATTTTCTTTATTTGTTCAACTATATTGTTTCCTGCTGGATCATCTTTTCCATAAGCTATTGCAAAGCGCATTTTAATTTATATAATTTTTCATATTTTCTGTTGTTAAACAGTTTATTCGATCTTGCATTTTAAAGTGAGTATCATCTGACCAAACAACAGCATTAAAAGCAAGAGCAGTTGCAATAAAGATTATATCATTATGATCTATTTTATCCATTATTTCAAATGCTTCATTATAGTAATCACGGATTTCTTCATATTTGGTAATTCGCATATGATTTAATAATAAAGAAATATTTTTTATAAATTCTATGTCAGAGTATCCTGTCTTTTTTAATATTTCTTCTTTATACTTATATACTTCTTGAAATTCATATTCTGGAAAAAGGAAATCATTCCCTGAATTAATAATTATCTCTCTTATTAATCCACTTTTTTTTATTAAAGCAGATATAAATATATTAGTATCTATTACAACTCTCATCAAATCTTAAAGCTGCAGACCTTTTTATTTTTTTGCTTATTTCTTTTATTTCTTTATTTGTTATTTTGCTTTTAGAAGCTATTTTATTCATAATCTCTAAATCTTCTATTCTTTGCTCTATTGCTCTCCTAGCTATTTCACTCCATCTAATCTCACTCATTTGCTTCATTTTTTTATGAAGTTTGTCTGGGATTGCTAAAGTCATATTTGCCATTATACATAAATATGTGAAAACACATATTTAAACTTTTTGGTTTTAAAAAATCTTTATATAAATATTTGTTATTTATCTTGATTTTTTCTTTTTACCCTTTTTTGTACGAATGTTTTCTATTTTTAATTTTCTTGTTTTAAATCCTTTTGGTTTAGGCCTATAAAAATTTAATAAGAAATTTTTAATTTTCTTAACCTTTAAATTAGCTTTATCATCGCTTCCAATATATTTAATTACACCAGAAACCCCAGTAGTTACTCTATTGTCTGCTCCAATTATTCCCTCCATTCCCTGATAACTTGAATGAAAAATATCTCTAAGAAAAATTTCAAAATTTTCATTTCTTAAATCATATCCTATAAGAAGGCTCATATTAGTAACATTCATGTCTAAAGGGAAACTAGAAGTTTTTTCTTCCCTTCCTTTAAAAGAATGAATATCATATTTAATTACTCCTTCGCTATTTGCAAGATCTATTTTTATTCCTTCTGATTCTAAGGTTTTTAATAATTGTGATGTAGGTTTATCTCTAACAGAAGCATAAATATTCATATCAGATTTAGGAGTTCCTGAACAATATGATTCCCTATTAATTAATTGAAAACTTTCTTTAATTTCCATATTTTAAGTATGATAATTCTATTTAAAAAGGATCGTATAAAATATTATATAATCTCAATATATTTAAATAATAAATGTTTCTAAATAAATTATGTTACAAACCTTTTAAAAAGGTTTGACCCAAACCAAAACTTAAAATGAAAAATTTATTTTATATTTTATTATTAATATTGGGAATTCCTGTTGGACTTTTACTTGCAAGGCTTTGCAAGGAAGAAATTAAATCCTGGAAAAAAAGATTATTTGTTATGTTATTTGTTTGTTTAATTTTAATTGTTCTTGTTGCTTTTTTAAGTTTTGAATATAAAATTCCCGTGATAATTAGTTTGTTTTTTGTGGTAGTTACTTGTTTGATTATTGTTTGGAAAGCAAACTCTTAAAAACCATTTTTTTCTCATAAGTTCATGCTATACATAATAGGATTAGGATTAAATGAAAAAGGCATATCTAAACAAGGAATGCTTGCTTTAGAAAAATGTCATAAGGTTTACTTAGATGGATATACTTCTGATTTTCCTTATGATTTAAATGAATTAAGATTGGGAAAGAAAATTATTCCCCTTGATAGAAAAGAAATTGAATCTAATAGATTAATAAAAGAAGCAAAAGGTAGAAGAATTGTTTTGCTTGTTTATGGTGGCCCTTTATTTGCAACAACTCATATGAGCTTGGTTCTTGATGCTCAGGCACAAAAAGTTGGAGTCAAAATTATTTATTCTGCTTCTGTTTTTGATGCAATTGCAGAAACTGGTTTGCAATTATATAAGTTTGGAAAAATTGCAAGCATGCCTAATTTGAATACTAATCCAAAAAGTGATTTTATGAAATATGTTAAAGAAAATCAAAGCATTAAAGCTCATTCTTTAATTTTAATTGATATTGGGCTTTCATTTACAGATGCTTTAAATCAATTAATTGTTGAGAGTGAAGAAAAAAAGATTAAAATTGATAAGTTAGTTGTTTGCAGTAAATTAGGAACAGATGAATCTAAGAGTTTTTATAATAGTATTGATAAATTAAAGGAGATGAATGAGGAGATTAAGGCTCCTTTTTGTTTTATTATTCCTGGAGAAATGCATTTTTTAGAAGAAGAAGGTTTAGGAAGGTTTAAAAACTAAAACCTCTAAGTAATATTTCTTAAAATGGCTGCAAAAATAATCAATCAGGTGATTAGAATTTCTATTGTAGCTGAGATTATTAATATTATTTAATTACAAGCTGATTTCTGGCTTGTGGGAATTTAAAATGACTTTAGATGATTATATGAAATTAACAAATGATGAAAAAGATGAAGTTAGAAAAAAGTTTCTTGATTTTATGCATGCTTATGATTTTAAAGGAGCTTATGAGTATTATAATACTCTTTCTCCTATAGCTCAAAAACACATTAGAACAGAGAGTAATTGTTCTTGGCAATATTTAGAAATGAATAGTAGATTAGATAAAATTGATGAAGATTTGTGGTTATAAGACAGATTTAAAAATACTAAAGATTTAATAAAATAAAAAGAAATAAAATGAAAAACTTAACAGAAGAGCAAATACTTAACTTTTGGAAGAAAAGGAAAATTTATGAAAAATCTGTAAAAAAAAATAAAAGGGGAAAAAGATTTTATATGATGGATGGACCTCCTTATGCAACAGGATATATTCATATGGGAACTGCTCTTAATAAGATTTTAAAAGATATTACTATGAGGAGCCATAGAAATCAGGGATTTAATGTTTTTGATAGGGCTGGTTATGATACTCATGGAGTCCCAATTGAGTTTCAAATTGAAAAACAAATTGGAAGCAAAAGTAAAAAAGATATTGAAAAATATGGTATTAAAAGATTTGTAGATAAATGTAAACAATTTGCTACTAAATTTATAGATGTTATGAATGATGAATTTGAGAATTTAGGGGTTTGGATGGACTTTAAAACTCCCTATTTAACTTTAAATAAGGATTATATTGAAACAATTTGGAATTGTTTTAAGATTGCTGATAAAAAAGGATTATTATATTTAGGTAAATATCCAGTTCATATTTGCCCAAGATGTGAAACAGCTGTTGCTTATAATGAAATTGAATATAAAAAACAAGAAGACACTTCTATTTTTGTTAAGTTTCCTTTAAAATCCCAAAGAAATAAGATTTTTTTAATAATTTGGACTACAACTCCTTGGACCTTACCTGGAAATACAGGAATTATGGTGAATCCTAATTTTGATTATCAAGAGATTGAGGTTGGTGGTGAAACTTGGATTATTGCTAAAAAATTAGTTTCAAAGATTATGAATGAATTAGGTATAGGTTATGTTGTTAAAAAAACAATTAAAGGAAAAGATATGAATGGTTGGGAATATGAAAACCCTTTATCTAAAGATTTAAGATTAAATATTAATAATGGCTATAGAGTTATCTTATCAAGCAGATATGTTAATTTAGAAGAAGGAACTGGACTTGTTCATTGTGCTCCCGGACATGGAAAAGAAGATTATGAAGTTGGAAAAAAACACAACTTAGATATGCCTTGTCCTGTTAATATTAATGGTTTATTAACTAAAGAAGCTGGAAAATATTCTAATAAAAAAGCTCGTATAGTTGATAAGGAAATAATTGAGGATTTAAAAGAAGATGGATTTTTAGTTCATAAATTAAAATATGTTCATGACTATCCTTTGTGTTGGAGATGTAAAAGTCCATTGTTAATGGTTTCTCAACCACAATGGTTTTTGAGAATTTCTAAAATACATTCTAGATTATTAAAAGAAAATATGAAAACTAATTGGATTCCTGATTATATGAAATTAAGGATGAAAGCTTGGTTAAAAGGAATTTCTGATTGGCCTATTTCAAGAAAAAGATATTGGGGAACCCCTCTACCAATTTGGATTTGTGATAAATGTAATAAAAAAATTGTTGTTGGAAGTATTAAGGAATTAAGAAAATTAGGAGGAAAAGTTAGTGGTGTTCATAAACCTGAAATTGATAATGTCAAATTAAAATGTAAATGTGGTGGACAAATAAATAGAGTTGAAGAAGTATTAGATGTTTGGTTTGATTCTGGAGTTTCAAGTTGGGCTGCTTTAGATAAAGAAAATAAAAAATTTTGGCCTGCAAACATTAATATAGAAGGAAAAGACCAAGTTAGAGGGTGGTGGAATTCTCAGTTAATTTTATCACAAATTCAATTCAATAAAAAACCTTTTGAAAATATTCTTGTTCATGGAATGGTTTTAGATTTAAGTAAAAGAAAAATGTCTAAATCTAAAGGAAATATAACTTCTCCTCAAGAGATAATTAATAAATATAGTAGAGATTATTTAAGATATTATTTTGCGAAAATATCTAAGGGAGAAGATTTTGCATTTGATGAAAAAGAGTTTAAAGATATTAAAAAAACATTTATTATTTTAAATAATGTAAATAACTTTATTTCTCAGATGAATAATGAGAAATCTAAGTTAAAGCTTGAGGACAGATGGATTTTAAGTAAATATAATTCTTTAATTAAAAATATAACTGAAAGTTATGATAAATTCAAATTTTCAGAAGTTGTGCAATTAATTGAAGAGTTTTTAGTTTTTGATGTATCAAGAACTTATATTCAAATAATTAGAGATAGATCAGATGAAACTTATGAAATTTTAAATAAAATTAGAATTGGTTTAATTAAACTCCTTGCTCCAATAATTCCTTTTTTAACAGAAAAAATATGGCAAGAGTTTAGAGGTAAAAAACTTGTGAAAGCAGAGTCTGTGCATCTTTCTGATTGGCCTAAAATTGATGATAAACTTATTGATAAAAATTTAGAGTTTGCATTTGATTTAATTCTAAAAGTAATAGAAGATGGATTAGCTGAAAGAGATAAAGCTAAGATTGGTTTAAAATGGCCTTTAGCAAAAGCTACGATTTATGTTGGGACTTTAAAAAGTCATAATAGGTTTAAGGATATTATTAAAAAACAATTAAATGTGAAAAAAGTTGAGTTTATTGGGAAACCTAAAGGGATAAGGCCTGGAAGATCTGTTAGACTAGACACAAAACTAACCTCTGAATTAAAAGCAGAAGGTTTTGCTCGTGAAATTTCAAGAAAAGTTCAAAATACTAGAAAAAAAGTTGGATTAGTTAAAACTGATAAAATTAGATTAGGAGTTGTTACAGGTCCTGATTTAAGAGATTTGTTATCTGCTTATCCTAAAATACTTTTACTTATTAAAGATAGAACAAATAGTGAAGAAGTTATGATAAATCCTGAAAAAAAAGACTACAAAAATAAATCTAAAGAAAAAATTAAAGATGAAAAGGTTGTTGTTTTGTTTTCAAAGATATGATTTACTGGTAATATTATTACTGGAATCTTAATGATTTGTTCTTCTGTTTTTTAAGCTCTACTCTCTTATTTTAATCCCAGTAGTTTATCTCACTATATTCATTGAGATACTAAGGGTTTATTTGATTTTTAGGTTTTTTTAGATGACAAAATCTCATTTACCGTCGATAAATGAATTATCGACGAGTATATTTTAATACTATGATTAAATGACGAAAACATTTAAATAGTGTATTTGATTTAAATTATTAAATTGAAACAAAGAGGTAAAAAACATGATAGTCAAAGAGGAGTTTTTAAGCAGATTGAGAAAAATATTTGACCTTAATTTATATGAGGTTAAAGTTTGGACTGCTCTTTTATCTCGAGGAGTTAGTACTGCTGGAGAATTAAGCAACATATCTGATGTTCCAAGAAGTAGAACTTATGATATTCTTGAAACTTTAGAGAAAAAAGGATTTATTGTAATGAAGCTTGGAAAACCAATTAAGTTTGTTGCATTAAAACCAGGAGAAGTTATTGAAAGAGTTAAGAAAAATTTAGCTAAAAGTGCTGAGGAAAAGAGCAAAAGACTTGATAAATTAAAAGGAGAGGATATCCTTTCTGAGTTAAATTCATTATTTAGTGATGGAGTTAAGTTTGTTGAGCCATCTGATTTATCTGGAAGTGTCAAAGGCAGACAAAATGTTTATAATCATATGGATATGATGATTAGAGAAGCTGAAAAAACAATTACTATTGTTACAACTGCTCCTGGACTTAATAGAAAATTAGAAGCTTTAATGCCTTCACTTGAAAAAGCTAAAAAAAGAGGCGTTGAGATAAGAATTGCCACACAAATTAATGATACAAACAAAGAAGTTGCAGAGGAACTTTCTAAAATTGCAAAAGTAAGAAATATACCAAAAATAAGAGCAAGATTTGCAATTGTTGATTCTCAACAATTATTATTTATGGTATTAGATGATGAAACTGTCCATCCTAATTATGATGTAGCTATTTGGTTAAGTACAGAATTCTTAGCTGCTGCAATGGAACAATTATTTGAAGCTGCTTGGAGTGGGGTTGAAAAAGAGTGAGAAATCTATTTTTATCTGGAATCTTAATGTATGATAATGACACACACTTCTCTTCTTTAAACTTAATCTCATCATAGCCTCTTGTTATATGCTTATAAGATATAAGAATTTCATCCAAACCTTTAAAACCTAATTTATATTAGCTTATATATGAAAAAAAAGAAGAGTTTTAAAATAAAAGTTCTAACACAAAAAAGGACTGTTAGACAATACCCAAAATTTATTCTTACTGGAATAATTGGGGTTATAGTTAATCTTTCAATTTTATATACTTTAACAGAATTATTTAATGTTTATTATCTTATTTCTGCTATTATTGCAGCAGTTATCTCTGCTACTTGTAATTTTATGATAAACAAAACTTGGACTTTTAAAGAAGATATTGGAGAAAGGTTTTGGCAAAAATATTTGAAATTTGGAATTGTTTGGTTTACTGTTATATTAATTAGTCTTGGGATATTATATTTATTAACAGAATATTTACATTTGTATTATTTAGTTTCTCAATTTATTGCTCTTACAGTTGTTGGATTTATTAGTTTTTTAGCTCATAAAATCTGGGTTTTTGAGAAATATAGATTAGGCAAGAAGTAAGTTTTTAATTTCACCAACAACATGATGCACACCAATTTGTTTTATTTTAACTTTGATGTTTTTTCCTAAAAGATTCTCTTTTGTGTTAATTAAAATTATATTATAATTATCATCTCTTGCTTCATAAAGATTTTCATCAAGTTTTTTATTTATGAAAACTTTTATTGTTTTATTTAAGAATTTCTGTTTATTTTCTAATGCTGTTTGTCTGTGTAATTGCATTAATTCTGAAGTTCTTTTTTTGATGGTAGATATTGGAATTGGTTTTAATCTTTCTTGTTTTAGCTGATTATAAAGAGCAGTCCCTTTATGTATTGATATCTTTGATAAATTAAAAATATCTGGTTTATATTTTTTAATGAAATCAAGGTTTTTCTTATGATCTAATTGTGTTTCTGTTGGATAACCTACAATTATATCTGTTGCTATTGTAATATTTGGAATTTCTTGTTTGAATTTTTCTATGATCTCTTGTGCTTGCTCAATTTTATAAAATCTATTCATATGTTTGAGAACTTTGTTTGAGGCAGATTGTATTGGAATATGAAGAAATTTGTAGATTTTTGGATGTTTGTAAATCTGAATAAGTTGATCTGTAATTGGATAGATGTTATTAGGGTCCACCATTCCTAACCTAAGTTTAAATTTGTGTTTTAAACTTAGGATTTTGTTTAATAATTCTGGTAATTCTTGGTTTTTGTTTTTTCTATCCATTTCATAATTAGCATTATCTTGAGATGTGAGCCAGATTTCTTTTGCTCCTGATTTTAAATCAGATTCTATTGATTTTAGAATTTTATCTTGTGAATATGAGAAAAGTTTTCCTTTTGCAAGTCTTGTCTTACAAAAACTGCAATTTCCTAAACAACCTTCTGATATCTGACAAATACTTATTAGTTTATTATTTGGGATTTTTGGTAGTAATAATTTGTTTTCTTTTTGATAATCTAAAAATTTATTTTGTTTTTGCTGTGTTAAACTATTTTCATTATAGTTTTTTATTAAATTAATAATATCCTTAAAATGGTGTGTTCCAAGAAGAATTGTATTTTGATTTAATTTTTTAATTTGTTTTGCATCTGTCTCAGGCATACATCCTGTAATTATGATTAACTTATTTTTTTCTTTTTGTAAGTCTTGAATTTTTCTTTTTATTTTATTTTCTGTTTTTTGTTTAACCACACAAGTATTAAGAATAATTATGTCTGCAATATCTTGATTATTTGTAATTTGATAACCTGCTTGAGTTAAAATTCCTTTTAAAATTTCTGAGTTGTTTTGGTTTGCTGTGCAACCAAATGTTTGGAGATTTATGTAGGATTGCATATTCTATAGTCTCTTTTATAATAATCTATTTAAATGTGTTTTGATTTTATAAGAAATGAAAAATTGTATTAGTGGACCTCCAATGACTAAAGAAAGATTTATGTGGACTCAATTTTCTTCAAGTCTTCTTATCTCTTTAAATGATTCTAGAAAAGGAAACCAAATTAATGATAATGAAAAAATTGAGAAATTTTTAAATTGTTTGGAAAATCTTAATGAAACTAGGACAGTTTATGAACATCCTCTTAAAGAAAGTCATACATGTAATCCTGAAATTACTTACCTTGATATTCATTCAAAACTTGCAAAATATCTCGCTGATGAAAATAATCTTCCTTCTGATGATAAGCATAGGAAAGTTCGGCACTGGGAATCTAAAGAACTTAGTAAATTATTAGGAGATTTAAAAAATTGTTGTAGGAATATTTTAGAGGAACCAGAAAAAAGGCAAATATTTGGGCATGAAGCACAAGTTTTTGAAGAAGTATGTAGATATTTTAAAGCACATCCTTATTCTGAAAATAGACTTAGGTTTTGATATATTTTGCTGTTTTCACATCTCTTCCATGATAGGTATAGAAAGTGATGTAGTTGGTGAATATTAATATAACCAAAAACTTTATAAGTAAGAGTATCTTACTTTCTTACATATGGAAATAACTAAAATAAGCTCAAAAGGGCAAGTAGTAATTCCCTCTAAAATAAGAATAAAATTAGAGATAGAAGAAGGATCTGTTTTAGGAGTAGAACAAATGAAAGATATGATAATCTTAAAGAAAATAGACTTAGATTTAGTAAAACAATTCAAAAATAGTTTAGCAGATGTTAAAGCAGGAAAAATAAAAAGGGTTGCTTAAATCATTAAAACATATTACTCTTTTTCTTGTTCAAGAATCTTTTTTAAATATTCTCTAAATTCAGGAAAGGATTTAACAATTTCATTGATTGTATCTTGTTGTAGTTTTTTTCCTCCAAAAGCAACAACCAAAACAGCATTTAAATCATCATAAACCAAATAATAAACTCTTTTTTCTCTTATCCTCTTTTCCCTAAAAAATCTATATCTTACACTATCTCCAACATAAGGATTATTTTTTAATTGTAAAAATATTTTCTGTAATATCTCCCTTTCAGATTTAGAAATCTTTTCCATCTCTTTTTCAAAACTTTCAGTAATATAAACAGCATAAGTCATAATGATCTTAAGAAATATCAGTTTTTAGTTTTTTCGTTCCTTTAACTTCTCCAACAATAAAAAAGAATTATTTAAATCTTCACATCTCTTCCATGACTTCAATACCCAATAAATGCAAGGCATTATGCAAAGTTGTTCTAAAAGCATCAACAAGCCTTAATCTAAAGCCTTCAGATTTATCTCCAATAACTCTGCAAGATTGATAAAATTCATTAAAAGCTTTTGCAAGTTCATGTGAGTAAGTTGCTATCAAAGCAGGATTCATTTGTTTTCCTGCGTCTTGCACAGTTTGTGGGAAATTTGAAATTAATTTTATTAATTCAATTTCTTGTTTAGTTAATTTGTTTTTTTTAGATTTGATTTTATTAAAGTTTTTTGATTTTTTTATTATAGATGATGCTCTTGCATAACTATATTGTAAATAAGGGCCTGTGTTTCCCTCAAAACTTAATGCTTGCTCCCATGAAAACTGGACATCTTTTACAGGTTCATTTTTAAGAATTATATATTTTATAGCTCCTACCCCTACTTTTTCTGGAGAGCCCTTAGTTTTTCTCTTTTTTATTTCTTGTTTTGCTTTTTCAATTGTCTTTTCTAAAACTTGTTTTAAAAGAATTATGTTTCCTTTTCTTGTTGCTATAATTTCTTTTCCAAATTTAACTGTTCCAAAAGGTAGATGAATCATATTATCTGCAAATGCATATCCCATTAGTTTTAGAGTTGCAAACAAACTTTCAAAATGCTGTTTTTGTCTAAAATCAGTTATATAAATCATTTTTTCAAAATTATATTTTTTAGCTCTTTCAATAGCTGCACCTAAATCATAAGTAATATAAGAAGCTGTTTCATTTGAACGAAGTATGTATTTTTTTTGTTTATTTAGCTCAACATAAACTGCACCATCTTCTTCTTTTTTAGCAATTCCTTTTTCTAAAGCATTAATGATTACTTGTTTTCCTTTATCTCCAAATTGGCTTTGTCCAACTGTTTCATGAAAATCTATCTTAAGCATATCATAAACTTTATCAAAACCTTTTCCAGAAGCTTTTTGAATTTCATTCCAGATTTTATGTGTTTTTTTATTTCCTAATTCAAGAAGTTTAAGCTTTTCTTTTGCCTTGGTTGTCCACTTATCTTCTTGAAATTCTTCTTCTAATCCTTCCCTTATTTTAGTCTTTTCTTTTCCACAAAACTTAATATAAAGACGAAGAAGTTCTGCTATAGGATCTTTTTTTAAAGCTTGTTTATTTGACCATAATTCATAAGCAACAATTAGTTTTCCAATATGTAAACCTACATCTCCTAAATAATTAATGCCAATTGTATTATATCCTAAAAATTCATAAATTCTCATTAAAGAGTCTCCTAAAATAGTTGAGCGAATATGTCCTATATGCATTGGTTTTCCTATGTTTGGAGCAGAAAAATCAATTGCTATTTTCTTTTTTTTACCTAAATTTGTTTTTCCAAAATTTGCATTTATTTTAAGAATTTCTTGTGCTAATTTATTTTTATTAATAAAGAAATTAATATATCCTGCTTTTGACTCAATTTTGTCTATAATTTTTGTTGGTTTGATTTGTTTTGCTAGTTTTTCAGCTATTTGATTTGGAGATTTTTTATGCTTTTTAGATAAAACAAAGCATGGAAAAGCATAATCTCCAAATTCTGAGATTTGGGGTATTTCAATTAAATTAGAGATTTTTTCTGGTTTTAATTTAATTTGCTTAGAAAGCAAATTAATTATTTCTTTTTTGAACATGATTATGATAGGTTGATGGTGTTTTTAATGTTTATGATTGATTATATTTCAAACTAATAATGCTTATAAATCTTGTTTTATGTTTAAAAATATTAAAATGGTAGTAACTCCTATAGAATCAATTTGTGGTGGAAGAGGTTCTAATTCTGCATTAAGATTAGATAATAAATTAAATGCATATGAAACAGAAATTGATAATAAGCTTCTTAAAGAATTTAGATCTCAAAAAAAAATAAGATATACTTTTCCTAAATTAGAAAAAAAAATTGTTGTTAAAATCTTAAGACTTAAATATCAGGATTTGTATGATATTGAACAGATAGAGCCTGATGATAAAAGATATGGGATTACTTTAATATTTTCAGAAAAAAATTCTTAAACCCCTTTTATTTTAGCTTTTTCAATCCAGTCTTTTTGTTTTTGACAATCATAGCAAATATAAATTAAATGGTTTTTCTTATTCTTTACTTTAAGCATTGTTCCTTTTAGTTTTCCATGTTCTTCTTCTATATTATGATTACAAATAACACATTTTTTTGGCATGGTTTACACCTTATATTTTATTTTATTCTGGAATTCCTATGAATAATCAAACTTTATAATTGAGTGACTTAATCTTATCATCTTCAAAACTCTAAGTTTCATAAGATACTGGTATTTATTATTATTTCTTACTTAATTAATAGAATAATTTAAGAGATATATATCTTTTGTTTCTTAAATATATACTCTAAAATATATATTGTAGTATATATTAGAAGTGCAAAAAAAAAGCAAGTTAAAACCGAAGTCAAAACTTGCTACCTACCGAAGTAGGCAATTTTATAAAGAAATAAGTATATTTAAGGCTTGCGATAGCTTTAAAAATAGAAAAATTAACAGTTAGGTTTTTAAATGTTCTTATATTGAAAAATTATATGCGAGGGTTCCAGAGTGGTCAAATGGGCAGGACTTAAGATCCTGTGGCTTAGTGCCTTCGTAGGTTCGAATCCTATCCCTCGCATTTTTATAAAAAAGATTATGTTTAATAGGATTCTAAGATAATATTTATAAACAACAAATAATTATGGAATATAATGGAAGATTCAGTATTAAGAAATCAACTTAAAGATTTAATAAAAGATATTGGAGGGATAATTCCTCCTGCGCGAACTAATCAAGATTATCTAAATTATTTAAGGGTGTGTATTAAGTATCAAGGATTTGATCTTGAAGCAACAAGAAGGGAAAAAGAAGTTCTTGAAAAAATACTTAAACTTGGAAATTTTTAATTTAAAGGTTTTGGAGATTTAAGATTTTTTTGATATTAGAACTATTCATCATCTTCTTTTGCTAAAAAAGCCCACCAAGGTTTTTTAACTCTTATTATTTTTCCTGTTTCAGCATTAATTTGACTTTGCACTTGCATTCTTTTTTTAAATAACCATAACACTCTTGATTGCTTTTGTGCTTTAACTTCATAAGCTAATTTTATTTCATTATTTTTTCCAACTTCTTTTAGTACAATAGAACAATTATTAGCTTCTGAGCAGACTTTTAATCTTAATCTTTTTAAAGCAGTTTCAGAAGCAGTATTTGGCATTATTTTTATTTCTGCATTTTTTCCATTACTTAATTTAGTTTTTAATTTTGTTTTATTTTTTGTTCTTTCTTGAGTGAGATTACATTCACAATCTACACTAACTCCTTCAGATTCTAATTTAAATTTATTTTTTTCTTGTCTTTGAATTTTTATTTGTTTTCCTTGTTCATTTGTATAAATTCCACTAGCTGGATCTTCAACAAATGCACTGATTTGAGCTTGTGAATTTTGATTTGCTTTCCCAACACCTTGTGCTTGTGCAAAGGTAAAGCTAATAATAAAAATCCCTACTATTAAAAAGGATAATAATATTCTCTTTTTCATTTTTTTATTAAATAAATAGATTATTTAAAGTTTTTGTGTTTTTTAATTAGAATCTTATATATGAATATTATTTTTAACTGGAATTTTAATGAATAATGCTTTAAGGATGATAAGATTAAGATATAAATGATAAGATTAAGGAACTCATTAATTCAGCTTTAAGATTATAGAAATACTAAGAAAAGATAATAAACCAATCATTACCAAAATCATTATAAACATCTTATTTTAAATATTAAAATGTGGAGTTTACATTCTAATGGGTTTGAAAAAAAGGTTTTAGAACCTCTTGTTTTTTCTAATGGAAAAACCCAAGAAGAAGTTGTTAAAGAAGTTTTAGATGCGATTGGTGATGGTTATAAAGTTATTTTTATTAATGGAGTATGTGGAACAGGAAAATCTGCTATTGCATTAAATCTTGCAAAAGAAATTGGTAAAGCTTCTATTGTTGTTCCAATTAAATCATTGCAAGAACAATATACAAAAGATTATTCGGGTGGGAAATATATTTTAAAGAAAAAAGATGGTAGAAATCTTAAAATTTCTTCAATTGTTGGTAGAAAAAATTTCAAATGCAGATTTTTAAAAGAATTTAATCAAGGTGGGAAGTTTGAAGTAGAGGTAAAAGAAGTAAAAGAAAAAGATACGAAATTAAGTGATTCTTTTGAAGGGGTTGTGAAATCTAAGATTCCAAGAAAAGATGATACTTGTGATAATTTATTTCTTCCTTGTAAAATAGATATAAAAGAAAAAAACTTTCCAATAATTAAAGACTATATAGGACAAAATCCTTTTATTAAAATTAGCGATTTTAGTTCTATAAATGAAGTTAAAAGAATGAGTCTTGCACCTATTTGTCCTTATTGGTCTCCTATTTTATCAGATGAGTTTGATTTTAAAGGATTTAAAAAAGCAAGGAAAATGAAGTATAAAGGACTTAGAGGGGTAGGATTTACTTTTTTTCAAAGAAAACCAGGTTGTGGTTTTTATGACCAATATGAAGCTTATACTAATTCAGATGTTATTATATTTAATAGTTTAAAATATAAATTAGAAACTTTAATGGAAAGAAAACCTCAAACAGATATAGAGATTATTGATGAATGTGATGAATTTTTAGATAGTTTTGCAGATAGGGAACAAATAAATTTAAATCGACTTTTGTTTTCTCTTAGTAACCTTTTTCCAGAAGATTCAAGCTCTCAGAAAGTAATTGATAATCTTACAGATATATCAAATGCCTTAAAATTAAAATATAAAACTGGCTCTGATGATATTTTAGAACTTAAAGGAAGTTTAGTAGAAGATTTGTTAAGTGGAATTTTAGAAAATACAGAATTTTTAGATAAGATTGAAACAGATGAATCAAATTATGTTTATCATCTTGACGAAGTTTCAAGAGTTTTTCAAGATTTTATTGATGAAACCTTTTTTTCAGTAGAAAAAATAGAAAAAGATTTAGTGGTTCATTTGGTTATTGTAAATCTTTCTAAAAGATTTCAAGAATTAGTGGATAAAAATAAGGTTTTAGTGATGATGAGTGGAACATTGCATTCTGAATCTGTTTTAAAAAATATTTTTGGTATAGAAAAATATAAAATAATAGATGCAGAAACTGTTCATCCTGGAGAAATAATTAAAAAGAAAACAGGTTTTGAAATTAATTGTGCATATAAAAATTTTAAGCAAGGAAAATTTACAAGAGAACAATATCTTAAGGCCCTTTCTAAATCAATTTCTTGCTCTATAAAACCTGTTCTTATTCATGTTAATGCATTTAAAGACTTGCCAACAGATTTTGAAAAAATAAGTTTGGAATTAGATAATCTTCCTACAAAAACGGAATTAATACAAGAACAAAGAAATGACCCCTTTGGAGAAAAAATAAAAGATTTTAAAAATAAAAAAATAGATGTTTTGTTTACAACAAAATGCAGTAGGGGTGTTGATTTTCCTGGAGATGTTTGCAGAAGTATTGTTTTAACTAAATATCCTTATCCAAATATTTCTAGTCTTTTTTGGAAGATTTTTAGAAAAGTAAATCCTCAGCATTTTATGAGTTTTTATATGGATAAGGCAAAAAGAGAACTTCATCAAAAGATTTACAGAGGATTGAGAAGTGAGAATGATAAAATATTTCTTTTGTCTCCTGATTCAAGAGTTTTTGAGGGAATTTAAAGTTTTTTTAAGTTATTTTTAGTAATTTTAAATTAAATATGAAAAACCTTATTAACTCATTTTTCATTAAATTAATATGGGAAAAGGCGCAATTGCAATTGGCATAATATGTGTAATCTCTGGTTTGTTTGGAGTATATAAAGTTCTTACTTCAGATGCTCCAATTTGGCTTCTTATTCATCTTTCTGTATTAATTGGAGTGGGTATTGCTTTAATTGTTCTATATAAAGAAGAAGGAAAAATAGAAGAAAGGAAAGATATTAAAAAATAGTTTAATATGATAATGCAATACAAAGGGGTTTTTGAAAAAAGAGATGATAGAAATTACAAGAAAAATAATTTAAAAAACTCACAAGATTTTTTAAAGCAAAATACAAAATTTAGTTTGTTAGAAAAGATTATATTAGGCACTGCAATCGCAACTATTCTTTTGGGTATTGGATATGAAATATATCAATCTTGGAAAGATTTCTAATTTTACATTAAATTTAAAAACATCATATTTATATTATAATCATGGAAATAATAACTACAACAACATCTGAAATTCCTGGAAAAAAAGTTGCTAAGATTTTAGGAGTTGTAAAAGGAAACACAATAAGAGCAAGACATGTTGGAAGGGATATTGCAGCAGGTTTTAAAAATATAGTTGGTGGAGAAATTAAAAGCTATACAGATATGACAACTCAAGCAAGAGAAGAATCATTTAATAGAATGGTTAATCAAGCTGTTGAACTTAAGGCAGATGCAATTATTAATATAAGATTTGCAACATCAATGATAATGCAAGGTGCAGCCGAGATGTTAGCATATGGTACTGCTGTTAAATTGAAATGATGATTTTTCTTAAATCTCTATAAAACTTAAAGCTTTGTTATGAAATGATTAATCTCTAAAAGGCATCTCATTATATTTATTAAGATATTAGAATTACTAACCCTTGGGTTTTATATCTAAAATTTTAAATCTTTTTGCAGGATTATTTAGATAAGTTGGTCTTTGTAAATATTTTTTTGTTTTAGATGTTTCTTTTTCCATAAATATATCAAATTCTCTTAATTCATGATTTTTTCCATCATCTTGATTTATTTCTACCATATTATTTTTTCTTTTTCATCAGTTCTTTTTGATTTAACCAAATCATGATGGCTGCACCAATTATAAACATCCAATCTACAAGAAAAGTTAATATCATAAAACCTAATGCAATAAGAGAATATATTATAACTTTTATGTTTGGTTTGTTTTTTTGTTTTTGAATCATTTTTTCTTTTTAGATTTCTTTAACATTTCTTTAACTTTAATCAAATCTTTCTTTAGATAATTATATAATCTTTCAGCTTCTTCTATTGTTAATCTGTTTTTTTGTTTTAAGTTATTTTTTATAATTGAGTATCCCTCATAAGCATTTTTTCCTTTTGAAATCTTTTTTATCAATTTTATAAATTCCCTACCTGAATAATTCTTCTTTTTTATTATTTTTTTAATTATTTCAAGAGTTCTTATTCTTAAAATAAGGGTATATGCAATTCTATCGAAAGTATGTTTTTCATTTTTACTCTTAGCTTTATCAATATATTCTTGGATTATGTCTAATTTTTCTTTAGTAGTATCCAAATACCATTTTACATTCCTCTTTGTTGCTTCAATTTCTAAATCTTCTATAAATCCCCCATTTATTAAAGGTTTAGCCTCTCTTATCATTTGTCCAACAGGAAGTAAATTTCTTCCTAGTTTTTGATTAACTAGTTGGTGAGAAACTATTAGAATACTATATATTCCTTCACTAATTATTTCTTTATCAATATTATCTGTTATAACCAATATATCTATATCACTATCTTCATTTTCTTCTCCTCTTGCATAACTTCCAACCAAATAAATTCCCACAATTTTTTCTAATTTAATGTCTTTTTTAAGAATCTCGAGTATATCTACTAAAATTATTTCAGGAGTTTTTTTTATTAACTCTACTCTTACTTCTTTGTTCAACCATGTTTTTGGAAGTACAACTGCTGAAGAATTCCCTGCCTTTACAGTTTTTTTAATTTGAACTTGCATTTTTCTTACTTACATAAATACTAAGGAAAGCCCTTATTCCTTTCCTAAATATTCTTCATCTTCTCCTATCTGTTTTGAAAATTTTTTCTGAATCTCCTTTTCCCAATAACTATGAGTGGTATCGATTCTTCCCTTTTCATTTTTAATTTTGCCTTCATGATTATATATCTGTTTCTTAGTTGATTTTATTCTTTTCTTTCTAACCTTTCTCATATGTTTTCTATCTTTTCCCATAGTTCTTACATGTACTTACATTATTTAAAGGTTTTGGTTTTTACCTCATGCTATTTAGCAGACTTTGTTTAGCTAAGCATGATTTTATTTGTATGTTTATGGGATTTAAAGAGATTATTTGAATAGCTTAAGAAAAACTCCCCTTCAAAAAGTTATATTACATTAATATTAGAATTTAGTGGGGATTAGAATTATTTTTTCTTCTGTATCATTTTTTCTTCTTTTTTCTTCCTCTTTGATCTCTAGAAAAAACTCCAACTAAAGCATCATCACATTTAAAAGGTTTATAAGAACCTTTAGAGCTTCTTATACAACTTCTTCTTATAATATCTTCAACTTGTTCTTTAAGACTAAGAAAATTCTTTTTTGCTCTTTTGTTAAGAATTTTAACTTCTTTTTTATCTAAAGAGATTGTTAGTTTCATTTTTGTTTCTTTAACTTTAAAAAGTGGAGAAAGTTAAGCATGTTCCATTTATTTGCACCACTTAATCCTAGGATTCCGAGAAATCCTAAAAATCCTAGCATCCATGTTTTTTGTCTTTCTATTTTATTCTATTTTTTCTTAAGCTTTATTATTAGGTCCTAAGCTCAGTTAAGTCTATCTTTATTTTTAATAAAATACTATTTTATTTATTACTTATTTTATATAGCACCTATAAAGAGGTCTTGCAGCTATAATTATTATTGCAATTAAAAAATACCATGGATTTACAGATTGAACCCAGTTCATAAATGCAGGCCATATTGTAATTAAAAACAAAATAAATGCTGCAACAGATAACTTAGTTAAAGCCATATCTAATACATCTATTTTTTTTAAAGCTCTTTTCCAAATTTTCATCATTTTATTTCTTTCCCACTTTGAGTTTTTATTTTATTTTTGTTACTTAACTTAAAATGCTCTACCTCCTTTCACTTTCTCTTTTTTAATTTTCTTTTTATCTATATCTTTATAAAACTTAAAGCCTGATTATTTAAGTGGCTTAAGCTTCTCATCTTCATCTCTTCCTATGCTTATTAGATATTGATATCGTCAGTCATTTTTTCTTTACATAAACCTTTTGCACTGCAAAAGATTTATAAATTCCTTCAAGAATATCTGTTCCTGCATAACCTGTAAGTAAAGATAATCTATAATCAAAATCAAATATTATTCCTACAAAAATCCCAATAACAACTGCAACAATAACTGTTATTACATAATAATTCCATAGAATTTTTCTTCTTAAACTCATTGCTTTAAGCAATCCTATAAATCCTCTTGTTAATCCTCCAATTCCTCCAAGAAGTGCTGGTAGAATTATTGGGTGCATTTTGTTATTTAATTGCCTCTTTATAAGATGATATGTATAAAGAATTTTATAAAGGTTTGTTTTTTAAAAATCTTTAAAAAGATTCTTGTCAGACATTATTCGCTTAAGTAAAGAAGGGTCATCTATTATTTCTGGATCTCCTTTAAAATAACTTAATGTTTTACCCATAATTAATAACTCAATTGCTTCTGCTCTTGTTAATCCATAATCTTGTCTTAATAACTCTAAATGATTTTTAGTTCTGTCTAACAGACTCATGTTTTTTGAAGAAGGATTTTTAAGTGTTTTTCTAAATATTTCAAATCTTTTTTTGATTTGTGAGTCTTTATTATAAAACTCTGATAAATCAGGAAGATTATAATGTTCTATGGATTTTGATCTATTTAATACATCACTTTCTAAAGCTCTTTCTAATACTTCTTTTGGAATAATAGTTGAATCATAACCTATGCATATTAAATCTGGAAAAATCTTTTCCCTTTTTCCAGTTTTTATAAAAATTCCCATTTGATATATTTGATTTGATATATTATCTATTTCAGCATCTTTTTCATCTCCTTGTTGATAAATTCCAATTATTTTTGGAGTGATAATTATTCCAGGGGAATCATTTAAATCTAAATCATCTAAAGAATCTACTCTTTCAGTTTCTCCTCTAAGAATTTCTCCTATTTCTCCAATT
This sequence comes from Candidatus Pacearchaeota archaeon, assembly GCA_017609795.1. Classification (GTDB taxonomy): domain Archaea; phylum Nanobdellota; class Nanobdellia; order Pacearchaeales; family GW2011-AR1; genus ARS1285. The sequence continues at coordinate 20,753 of JAFCDH010000003.1, forward strand.
CCTGCTGTGTATTTAATCTCCATTTTAATTATTCATCAGAACTCTTTCCCTATTCCAGGTTTAATTTATGATGAAATTAGGGTTTTTAAAATTATGTTTTTCTAAGCGCTGTCCGGAGTTCTAATTAAAACCGAAAATTAGTTAATCTAAACCTGCTTAGGTAGAGTATGCTTTCACAAAAAACTCTACCTAAACATTATAATGAGCTACATAATCAA
>JAFCDH010000048.1 GCA_017609795.1 Candidatus Pacearchaeota archaeon
GGTATCAGAACTTTAGTTCTGATAACGCGCAAAAAAAGCATAAAATAGGAACTTTTATAAAGCTTTTTTATATTAAAAATAAATGAAAGGCCTACTTCTTAAATTAGAAAAAGAATTAAAACTTAGAAATTTTTCTAAAAAAACAATTAAATCATACATATATTCAATAGAACATTTTCTAAATTTTGCAGAAAAAAGAGGGCTAAATGAAAAAACTGCAAGAGAATATATCCTTAAAGATTTAAAAAAGAAAAACCCATCAACAGTCTCGCATAATCTCAGCACTATAATCTTCTTTTTTCAAAAAATATTAAACCAAAAAATAAATATCCCTCATCCTAAAAGAAACAAAACAATTCCAAAAGTCCTAAATAAAGAAGAAATAAAAAAATTAATAGAAGTAACTAAAAACATAAAACATAAACTTATAATAAAATTACTTTATGGTTGCGGATTCAGGGTATCTGAAATTGTTAATTTAAAAAAATCAGATTTTAATTTTAATGAAAATTTGATTCATATAAAATTAGCTAAAGGAAAAAAAGATAGATTTGTAAAAATTCCTGAAATATTAAAACAAAATCTAATAGATTACTCAAAATTAAATAATAGTGAAATTTTTTTCAGCTCTGCAAAAGGGGGAAAATTAACAACAAAAACAATCCAAAAAATAATAAAAAACTCATCAAAAAAAGCAAATATTAAAAAAAACATTTCCCCTCATACTTTAAGGCACAGTTTTGCAACACATCTGCTTGAATCAGGAGTTGATATCAGAATCATACAAAAATTACTAGGGCATTCAGATATCAAAACAACCCAAATATATTTAAAAGTGTCAAATCAGTCTATTAAGAATATAAAAACCCCCTTGGATAACTTATAAAATGCTATCAAAATTATCCTCTGTATTAAAAAAATCTTTTGACAAAATAGCAGGAGCTGTATTCTTAGATAAAAAAACAATAGATTTAGTTGTAAAAGATTTACAAAGAGCATTAATTCAAGCAGATGTTAATGTTCATTTAGTTAAAGAACTAGGAGATAAAATAAAAAAACAAGCTCAAAATGAAAAAATTAAAAGTATTGAAAAAAAAGAGCACTTAACCAAACTTCTTCATGATGAGATTTTGGCTCTTTTAGGAAAAGAAAAAAAAGAATTTGAAATAAAAAAAAGCAAGCAAGTAAAAATAATGCTTATTGGATTATATGGAGCAGGAAAAACAACAACAACAGCTAAACTTGCATCTTATTATGCAAAAAGAGGATTTAAAACTGCAATGTTAGGACTTGATGTTCATCGTCCAGCTGCTTCAGACCAATTAAAACAATTAGGTAAAAAAACTAAAATTCAAACTTTTATAAATAAAGATGAAAAAAAGGCCTTAAACATTTACAAAAAATATGAAGAACAATTAAAAGAATTTGATCTTGTTATCATTGACACTGCAGGAAGACATGATTTAGATAAGGATTTAACAAAAGAAATAAAATCCTTAACTAAAGAAATAAAACCAGACCATAAACTTCTTGTAATTCAAGCAGACATTGGGCAAGTAGCAAAAAAGCAAGCACAAGAATTTCAAAAAGTAGCAGATATTAATGGAGTTATAATTACAAGAATGGATTCTACTGCAAAGGCAGGAGGAGCCTTAACAGCTTGCAATGAAACAAATGCACCTGTATTTTTTATTGGAACAGGTGAAAAAATGAATGAATTTGAGACATTTAATCCTAAATCATTTATTTCAAGAATGTTAGGATTAGGAGACTTAGAAGGACTTTTAGAAAAAGTTGAATCTGCAGTTGATGAAAAATCTCAGAAAAAATTAAAAAAGAAACTTGAAAAAGGAGAATTTACTTTGCGTGATCTTCAAGAACAATTAAAATCAATAAAAAGCATGGGTTCTTTATCAAAAATAGCTGAAATGATTCCTGGATTAGGAAAAGCAAAAATACCTGAAAATCTTCTTGGAACTCAAGAAGATAAAATAAGAAAATGGCAACATGCAATAAATAGTATGACAGAAGAAGAGATTAATAATCCAGAAGTAATTGAAAAACAAACATCAAGACTTAATAGAATTGCAAAAGGATCAGGAACAACAACCACAGACATTCGTCAACTCCTTAAACAATACAAACTTCTTAAAGAAATGACTCAAGGAGCAGGAGATCTTTCAAATATTGACCCAACCCAAGGATTAAACCAAAAACAAATGATGAAACTTGCAAGAAAGTTTGGAAAAAAGATGAGGGTGTGAAATGAAATCCCAAATAATCCAACAAGGAGCAGAAGCAATAATTTACAAAGTAAATAATAAGATAGTAAAAAATCGTACTAAAAAATCATATCGCATTCCAGAATTAGACAAAAAAATAAGAAAATCTAGAACAAAATCAGAAGCTAAAATAATTGAAAAACTTAAAAAAATAATCAATGTTCCAAAATTAATTATTACAGATTTAGTTAATCATAATATCCATATGCAATATATTCAAGGACAAAAACTTTCAGAACATTTAGAAAAGCTTAACTGGAAAGAAATATCAAAACAAATAGGAGAAATTCTTACAAAACTACATAATCAAGAAATAATTCATGGAGATTTGACAACTTCAAACATGATTTATGTTGAAAATAATAACTCCAATAATATTAACTCTCAAATATCTCAAGCTACCCATAACAAAGCTAAAAAAAGTTTAAACATTATTAATGATAATATAAAATCAAATAATTCTAAACTATTTTTAATCGATTTTGGCCTAGGTTTTCACTCAAAAAAAATAGAAGATAAAGCAGTTGATCTTCATTTATTAAAACAAGCATTAAATGCAAAACATTACAAAATTGCAGATAAATGTTTTAAAATTATAATCAAAAACTACAAACCAAATCAGTATAAACTAATAATTGAAAGAATCCCTATTATTGAGTCTAGAGGAAGATATAAGAAGAAACACTAAACTTATAAACCAAAAATATTTCTATTTTCCATAGAGCCCCTTAGTGCAGTGGTCAAGCATCTAGCGCTTTGGACGCTAGGACCCAGGTTCGAATCCTGGAGGGGCTATTCTATCAATAATAACCTTTAAAAACCATTCCCTCCACAAATAAACATGCCAAAACAAAAAAAACAAATAAAAATAGAAAAACCAGTTTGGTTAAAATATACTAAAGAGGAAGTTGAAGCAATAATTTTAAAATTAGTTGAAAAAGGATTAACAGCTGAAAAAATTGGTTTAGTTCTTAGAGACCAATATGGAATTCCAAAAGCAAAAATATATAATATAAAAATAGGCAAAATCCTTAAACAAAAAAATAAATATCAAGAACCAACAAACATCAATCTTAAAACAAAACTGCAAAAAGTAATCGACCATTACAAAAAAAACAAACAAGACAAAACAGCTGAGCGTTCTTTAATAATAACAAAAGCAAAACTAAAAAAAAGAGAAGACTATCAAAAAAAGAAGAAAAAATAAACCTATATCTTATAAACACAGAAAGATATGCATATCACAAGCTTGAGTTACTCAATTAGATTTCAAGTTACTCATAATAAAACTTAAAGTTTTATAAAGATATCAGTTAAATCAAAAGAGATAAAAAATGATTCAAAAAGAAATTGAAAACTTTACTAAAAAATTCTTACAAAAAATCAAAAATAAAAAAATTCATTTAGTTAGTCATTTTGATACAGATGGGGTTACATCTGTAGCAATTTTATCAAAAACATTAAGCAGACTATCAAAACAATTTTCAATTAAAATTATTAAACAATTAAGCGAGAAAGAAATAAATTCTCTTCCAAAAGACAAAGTTCTTATTTTAACAGATTTAGGCTCAGGAAGTTTAGAATCCTTATCAAAATTAAAAAATGAAATCCTTATAATAGATCATCATGAATTAACAATTAAAAAATCATTAAAAAATATTCAAATATTAAATCCTCACCTTTTAGAAGACTATGAAAACTTATGCAGTGCAGAACTTACATATCTAATTTCAAAACAAATCTCAAATGAAAATAGAGATTTATCTTATTTAGCAATAATTGGGATGGTAGGAGATACTATGGAAAGAGAAATAAATAAAACTAGAAATAATATTATAAAACAAGCAAATGTTAAAGTTAAAAGAGGACTTTTGATTTATCCTTCAACAAGGCCTTTAAACAAAATCTTAGAATATAGTTCTAGACCTTTTATACCAGGAGTTACAGGAAATTCTGAAGGAACTTATGAATTATTAAAAGAAGCAGGTATTGAAAAGATTGGAAAAACCTTTAAATCACTTATTGATTTAAACAAAGAGGAAATGAAAAGATTAGTAACTGCAGTTATGTTAAGACTCTCTTCTGAAGAAAAAGCTTCAGAATATATAGGAAATCTTTACCTTATAAAATTCTTTAATAAAATTGAAGATGCAAGAGAATTGTCTGCAATAATTAATGCTTGCAGTAGAATGAATCATCCAGAAATAGCTTTTATGATGTGTATAGGAAACTTTAATGCAAGAAAAAAAGCAGAGAGAATATATTTCAAATATCGCCAACATATTATTTCTGGATTAAAATATATTGACCAAAATCATAAAATTGAAGGAAGAGAATATGTAATCATTAATGCAAAAGATAAAATTAAAGACACTTTAATAGGAACAATGGCAAGCATTCTTTCTTTCTCCTCAGTTTACAAAGAAGGAACAATAATTATTACAATGGCATATAATGAAAATAAAATTAAAATTTCTACAAGAATGGCTGGAAGAAAATCAAAATCAAACAGAAATTTAAAAAATCTTTTAGATTCTATAATTCACATTATAGGGGGAATATCTGGAGGACATCAAAATGCAGCAGGATGCACAATTGATAAAACTCAAGAAGAAGAATTTATTGATTTAATCAAAAAAAAATTAGATGTTGAGATAGTTAAGGTTTAAATTTCCCTTAATTTAATTTTAACAATATCAGATAATCTAAAAGAATTATCAAATGCTCTAAGAACATTCAAAGCAATTTCTTTTTTAGAAACCATTTGTTCTCTTTCAAGATATTTATCACACTTAGAACAATAAAAAATTAAATCTGAAAAAAAGTTCTTAGAAGTATCAATACAAATTGCTCTACGTTCTAAATAAGTTCTATGATTCAAACATTTAGGAGTTCGGAAAAAACCATATTAATTCAAAACCTCAACAACCCTTGCTTTAATATTTGCTTTACCCCCTTTAGGCTCTGCCAAAATAGCATCGCAAATCAAACATTTAACCTTTGTTTTTGCCCCTTCAAATATGATTTGCTCGTTTTTACAACTCTGACATCTTACTCTAATAAACCTATTTTTGCTTTTCATTTTAAATTTTATTTAAACTCTCCTATTCGATTAGGATTATACATATGAGAAGGTTTTTAAACATTACTAATTAAGAAATTTTATGGCAACTGAACAATTAGAAGAAGGGCAAATCATATTAGGAACTGTGAATAAAATAGTTGGAACTACTGTTTTTGTAGAAATAGAGGGAAATGGAGAAGGAACTTTAATCAC
>JAFCDH010000049.1 GCA_017609795.1 Candidatus Pacearchaeota archaeon
ATATTAGTTTGTAATTTTACATTTGTTGGGCCTTTTATTACATTTCCAGTCATTTTAAATCCTATTGTTATTCCTATTAAAACAAAAAGTGCTATTATAAAGATTATTATTTTTGTTTTCATTGTCTATTAAGTTGATTTTTATTTAAAAAGGTTTATATGGCTACACCGAGAATCGCACTCGGGACCTCAAGCTTATGAGACTTGCGCTCTGCTACTGAGCTATGCAGCCAAAATTAAAAGATAATTTTGGTTTAAAAATGTTGTTGAAAAGGGATTTTTATACTTGTATCTCATAAAATATAAAGATTTAAACTACTGAAGATTAAGCTTTTGGGAAAGGTTATCAATGACTTAAAAATATTGAGGGATATTAAAAATTTATAATAAAAGAATAAACTATTTCTTTGTTTTTTTAAATTTTGGATGTTCTTTTTTAAATAGTCTGCTAATTAAGCCTGGTTCCTTATTAGAAGATTTATTGGCTTTTTTTACAGGTTCTTTTACTGGTTTTCTTTTAAGTAAAACATCTAATTTTTTATCTATGTCATAAACTTTTTTATAAATTTTAGTTATTTTTCTATGTCTTCTAATACTAAAAATCCATCTAAGAAGTAAAAAAATAATATAACCAATAATAACAATCCCAGTTATCTTTAAAAGAGTCACTAAACTTTCTATTCTAGAAATTAATTCTGGGGGTAAAAACTCTAAAATACTTGAATTAGAATAATTAGAATTATTTATAGCATATCCATTTAAACCTAAAACATTACTAATTCCCATTTTATATAAAAATAATTAGACTTTTTAATCCTTTTTATTTATTGTTGGATTAAATGTAGAAGAAATTTATATCTTAATGAATATATAAATAAATGTAAAAGATATCTACCTCCTTTAGGAGGTAGTCAAACAATATCACTATCTTAGTGAATATAACGAGATAAAGATGAGAAGTGTAAAGCTTGGTTATGATTAAAGATATTGAGGAAGCCCACATTCCTAAAAGCAGTTTTTATTATATTATTTAGTAAACTGCTTTTACTTACCTTTAGGTGTGGGGGGATGTCACAATAATGTTGGAAATATCACCCTTTAATTAAATGAATTTCTATTGCAGAAACAAAAATTCTTTTTCCTTCTTTGTTTTCAAATTGTTCACTTGAGATTTTAATATCTTTTATTTTAATATTCTCTTCTTTTAAAAAAGTTCTTCGAGCAACTTCAACAATATCTATTGCTTTTGAAGTAAATTTTCCCCTTGCAGAAACAATAACTTCTTCTTGTCCTTTATTTTGAAACTGCATTACAACTCCAGTAACATAGTTCATAAAAGGTTTTATTCCAACAAAAATTATATTATCTTTATCCAAGACACCTAACGGTTTCTTAGATGTATCTTCCCTTGAGTTAGATTTTTCATCTTCCTTTGAATTAGTTTCTTCTTTTGAAGTTTTCTTTTCTTTTTCTGTTATCTCTTGTTTTTCTGTCATTTTGATTATTGTAATTACTGTACTTTCTTTTTTTGTCTTGTTATATATCCTGAAATTTGATTTCTTATTTTTTTACTAGTTTTTAAACCTTTAAGCAAGTTTTTATTATCTTCAAATTTCCCAGTAAATTTGTTTTCTTGTTTTAATAATGTATTTGCAGTTCTTTTAACAAGTTTTGATTTTATTCTTCCCATAATATTAGATTTGATTATGAGTTTTTAAATTTATTGGAAAGTGATTTTTATCTAAATATAGGTTGATTATCTAATGAGTCTTTTTCTAAAGGAGGGTTGTTTTCTAAGGTTATATCTTCTTTTTTAAAACCCATTTTTTCCATACCTTCTTCTGCTTGTTCTTCTAATGCAGAAACTAGGATTTTTCTTGGAATAGATTTAGCAATAGTATCTAATATTTGTTCATATTCTTGGTCTTTTCTGTTTAATGAGAGGTCATCTAATATAATTTGTGCAAGAATTTGATTAGTAATTTGACTTATTCTTTTACTATATTCTGGATTAATTGAATGAAAGAGGTATGGAACTTTTCTTATTTTTGGTTTTGGTGTATCTTTAACCTCTCTTTTTAATATACCTTCTATTTTATCTTTTAATTTGTCTAAATTCCCTGCGTATTCTTCCATTACCTTTTAACTAGTTTTAAATTTTTAAAGATTATTGTGGTTGAGTTTAATAAATTTGAAATTAACCTGAAAAGAGTATTATGATATTTTCTTTACTTTTAATATAGAGTAATATTCTTTTGCATATTGTTCTGCTTTTTTACTTAGTTTTCCTGTGTAAATCATAAAAGCAGGAATAGGCATTTTTTGAGCATTTGAGAGTAATTTTTTTAAATCTGTTTCAGAAACTGTTTTTTTATCTTTTGCTTGTGTTAAAAAATTAATTGGACCTAAATTTGAGTTTATTTGGATTATGCAATTGTATTCTTTTGTTTTATAATTTTTTTCTTCTAATATTTTAAAATTGTTAGTTAAAATATTGATTATTTTTAAAACAAAATCTGATTTTGGTTTTTGTTTTTTCTTTGATTTTGTTTTGATGATTAGAGGATTTTGAAAAGTGGTTATTGATTTTGGAATTACTTTTTGAGATTTGGTCTGGGTTTTTGGTTTAGATTGTCTTTTTTTGGTTTTTTGTGGTTTAATAGAGGTTATTGGAGTTTTAGTTTCTGATTCTGAAGTTAACATATATCTCCAATAAATTTCATTATTTTTTTTAAATCCTATTGAAAAATCTCTTATAGAACGCAGAGCAACTCTTGTTGCTGGTTCTTGTTCTGAATCTTTGAGAATTTTCTTTTTTTTAAGTAAAAGAAAAACCTCAGCTTCTCTTGGATGAAGATATTTGTAAAATTTTTCTAGTTTTTCTTCTTGCCCATCTAAAAAATATAATGGAGAACCTCCAACTTTTAAATGACTAATTTTAATTCTTTTTTCATTTGCTAATTCAGATAAAAAAGCAGATATAAATAAGGAGCTAATGCCTATTTGTTTTGCTATTTGTATTGGAAGGCTTGGTCCTTTTTCTTCTAATATTTTAATTATTTTTTCATGAGTTTCATTAGGTTTTATCATAAGAATTTTATATTACTTAAGTTAATAAAATTAATTGTGTTAGATTAATTTTGTTTAAGGGAAACTGGAATTTGATAAACATAGGAAGATAAATCAATGTGAGGATTAAGCTATTTTAATCAATAAAAAAAAGGAGAACAAATATCTAATATTTCTTTAGAGTTTTAGATGTTATTTTATCTAAATTAACCAGGCTGCAGTAGTTATTATTAATAATCCTATAAAATTAAGACTAAATGCAAGAAGCATGAATGTATTAGTGTCAAAATGACTAACTCCTAAGAGGGCTATTCCTGCTTCATCTGGAAGAGGAGAAGCAATTATAAATCCTGCTATTCCTGGAATTAACCATTTAAACTTACTTTTTTTTATCTTTTCTATTTTGGATTTTTTAAAGATTATTTTAACTTCTTTTGGAAGTCCTCTTTTAAAAAAATTAAAAATTATTAAATCTCCAATCATAGTACCTGTTGCTCCAATAAAAGAAACAAGTAAAGGATTCATTGTATCTGTAAATGAAATTAGTGAGGCAGTTGCAGGGGCTGCTGTAAAAGCATATCCAAATAAGGCTCCTGATATTAATACCCCTATAATTTGAAATTGTCCTAATGAATCTATAAATTTGTCAATAGAACCTGAAAAGTATAAATAAAATGCTAAAGAAATACTTAGGATAATTAAAATCCATCTTTGATTATTTGTTATTTTAAATTTCCTCTTTTTCATTTTAATATTAAAGAAAAGGATTATATAAAGATTTTTAAACCTTAGTTTTATTATTTTATTATGGTAAAACAATTACAATTAGTTCTTGTATTAATTGTCTTAGTTGCAGCTCTCTGATTGAGCTGTTTTTCTAAATTTTTGGTTTTTAAAATGGCTCTTGATTTTTATATAATAAGTTTGAAAAAGGATTCTCATAATCGGCATTATACCGCTGAGATTATTGTGGATGATAAAAAAGGCAAATATGAAATTTATACTAGTGCTCATGTTTATTTTTATGATTGGTTGGATGGAGAGGGTTTAGAGAGATTAAGTATTTTAAATGGAGATGATAGAACTTTTAATAGTGAATTTCCTAGAGTAAGAGTTGAAGCTTTGGAGATTAGAAATAGAAAGTATGAAAGAAGTTTAGAAAAAGCAATTTTAAGGTTTATTAAAGAAGAATGTAGTGAGAAAACTTAAATATAGATGATTGTTAGTTTAAAGATGGCGAAAAAACAAATTAATTTTAAAACTATAGAGAAAAAGTGGCAAGATAAATGGGAAAAGAAAAAAGTTTTTCAAGTTAAAGAGAGCAAGAGGAAAAAATTTTATGTTCTTGAGCAATTTCCATATCCTTCTGGAACAGGGTTACATATGGGGCATGCTTTTGTTTATACTATTGGGGATATTTATGCAAGATTTAAAATTATGAATGGTTTTAATGTATTACATCCTATTGGATATGATAGTTTAGGATTGCCTGCTGAAAATGCAGCTATAAAAGCAAAAATCCATCCTAAAACCTATACTAATAAATCAATAAAATATTTTTCAAAACAATTAAGATGTTTAGGGTTTAGTTATGATTGGTCAAGAATTTTTTGGACACATAGTCCTGAATATTATAAATGGGATCAATGGATTTTTTTAAAGATGTTTGAAAAAGGATTGGTTCATAAAAAAGAATCTCCTGTTAATTGGTGTCCTAAATGCAAAACAGTTCTTGCAAATGAACAAGTTCATAATGGAAAATGTGAATATCATGGAGATACTGATGTTGAAGTTAAGCATTTAAATCAATGGTATTTGAAAATTACAGATTATGCTGAAGAACTTAATAATTTTAAAAATTTGCAAGGCTGGCCTGAATTAATTAAAAAATTGCAAAAAAATTGGATTGGAAAAAGTTATGGAACTGAAATTATTTTTGAGATTAATAATGAAAAATGGCCAATATTTACAACTAGGCCAGATACTATTTATGGGGTAACTTTTATGGTTATTTCTGCTCAACATCCAAGATTAATGGAATTAGTTACAGATGAGCAAAAATCAGAGGTTGAGTCTTTTGTTAAAAAATTAAGTTCTGTTTCAGAAGAAGAAATAGAACAATTAGATAAACAAGGAGTTTTTACTGGAAGTTATGCTATTAACCCTATTAATGGACAAAGAGTTCCTGTTTATGCTGGAAATTTTGTTTTAGCTGATTATGGTAGTGGGATGGTTATGGCTGTTCCTGCACATGATCAAAGAGATTTTGAATTTGCAAAAAAATATAAGATTGCGATTAAAGAAGTTATTTTAGGGGGAAATCGTAAGGAAACCCAGGTTTCCTTAACAAGTCAACCTTCCTTAAAAAAGGCTTATATTGGAGAAGGAAGATTAATTAATTCTAAAGGATTTAATGGAATACAATTAATTTTAGATTAAAAGATTGGTTGATAAGTAGACAAAGATATTGGGGAGTTCCAATTCCGATTATTTATTGTGATAAATGTGGTTTAATACCTGTTCTTGAAAAAGATTTACCTGTAAAATTGCCTGAAAAAGTTAAATTTGGAAAAGGCAATCCTTTAAAAACAAGTTCTAGTTTTATAAATACTAAATGCCCAAAATGTAAAGGTAAGGCAAAAAGAGAAACAGACACTATGGACACTTTTGTTAATTCTTCTTGGTATTATTTAAGATATTGTGATTCTAAAAATAAAAGAAATATTTTTGATAAGAAAAAAACAGATTATTGGTGTCCTATTGATATGTATATTGGAGGAAAAGAGCATGCTTGTATGCATGATATTTATATTAGATTTTATACTAAATTTTTAAGAGATTTAGGTTTGTTAAAGATTGATGAACCTGCAATTAAATTATTTGCTCAAGGAATGATTCATGGAGAAGATGGGAATAAGATGAGCAAGTCTTTAGGAAATGTTATTGATCCTTTATATATAATTGGAAAATATAGTGCAGATGCTTTAAGGTTATTTTTAGTTTCTGTTGCAAGTCCTGAAAGTGATTTTAATTGGAGTGAAAAAGGTGTCCAAGGAAGTTTGAAATTTATTAAAAAAGTAATTAATTATTTTGATGTAGTGAAGCTTGGAAAATCTTCTGCTCATGTGGAAAGTAAGATTAATAAAACAATAGTTGGGATAACCAAAGATATTGAAATTATTAAATATAATTTAGCTGTTATTAAATTAAGACAATTATTTGAAATTATTGAAAAAGAAAAAGAGATTAGTAAAAAGGATTTAGAGACTTTTTTGAAAATGTTTAGTGTCTTTTGTCCACATATTTCAGAAGAATTATGGGAAAAAATTAAATGTAAAGGATTTATTAGTTTAGCAAAATGGCCAAAAGCTAATGAAAAGAAGATTAATAGAAAGTTTGAGATACAAGAAAAAGCTGTTGAAAAATTAAAACAAGATATTAATAATATAAAAAATATAACAGGGAAGAAAAAAGCTAAGGTTTTTGTTTATGTTTTACCTAATGAAGTTGATATGTATAAGAATTTGGAAGGTGTTGAAGTTTTTGCTGTTAATGATAAAATAAAATATGATCCTGAAAGTAAGGCAAGAAAGGCAAAACCTGGAAAGCCTGCTATTTATTTGGAATGATTTTGATATCTTGATAAAATATTATGATATGAGGATGATAAGATTAAGCTGTTCACTAACTTAGCTTTAAGAAAATAAAAGAAGATAACTAATAAATGTATAGAAATACAGATTAAAACAAAAAAAGGTGAGAAATGAAGTGGCCAATTGGAAAATTAGAGAAATATAAAGAAAACCCTATTCTTAGTCCTTCTAGAAAAATTAAATTTGAAACTGCTGCAGTTTATAATGGAACTGCTATTAAGAAAGATGGAGAAATTTATCTTTTTTATAGAGCTGAACAACATTACTATAGTGAATATATCTCTAAGATTGGTTTAGCAATAAGTAAAGATGGATTAAAATTTAAAAAATATAAAGAACCTTTAATTGTTCCTAGTAGGAGATATGAAAAAAGGGGTTGTGAAGACCCAAGAATTTGCGAAATTGATGGAAAATATTATATGACTTATGTTGCTTATTCTGGAAGGAAAATTAGTATTGCTTTAGCTGAATCTAAAGATTTATTGCATTGGAAGAAAAAAGGAATTCTTATGAAAAATGTTAAGTCAGGAGCACTTTTACCTAAAAAAATAGATGGTAAATATGTTATGTATTTTGGAGACACAAATATTTATGTTGCTTTTTCAAGAGATTTAAAAAAATGGAAAGTTAGTGAAGAGCCTGTTTTAAGTCCGAGAATTGATAAATTTGATTTACAATTAGTTGAAATGGGCCCTTGTCCAATAATTACTAAAAAGGGAATCTTTGTAATTTATAATAGTGCTAATTGGGAAGAATATAATGTTGGGTATGCAATGTTTAGTAAAAAAAATCCTGAAAAATTAATAGCAAGAACAGATAAATCAAGATTATCTGCAACACAACCTTGGGAGAATTATGGAAAAGTTAATTATGTGGTTTTTGCAGAAGGTTTAGTTGAAAAAGATGGAAAATACTTTTTATATTATGGAGGAGCAGATAAAAGTATTGGGGTTGCTATTGGAAAAAAGTTGTATTGAAGTTTAGTTTTTTGGTTAACTAGAATTTTATAAGCACAAAAAAGAGAATTATGATAAGATTGAGTTATTCAGACAATCAAGCTTAAAATTTTATAGAGATATTAAGGAAGTTAGAGGTTTTTTATTATAGAATCACTTATCTTTCCAAGCAACAAATCCTAATATAATTAAAGAAGCTAAATGTGCTAATCCACCAATTGCAGGCAAAAATCCTAAAATAGGTATTAGAGCTAACCATCCTAGATATTTTCTTTTTTCAAAAATTCTCCATGTAGCAACAAGTAAAAGAACCCATAATGCAATCCATCCTAAAAAAGGAATTAATACTAAAAAGATAAATGCCCAATGAAAATTTCCTAATTGTAAAATCATAACCCATCTTATAATAGGTATCCAAGCTAGCCAAGCGCTTTTATATTTTAATTTTTTAGCAATATCCATCCATGCAAAAGAAGTGTAAATATAAACTGCTGCAAGAATAATAAATAATATGAAAAAACCTAATGCTACAAGAGCACCAACAACTGGGGCTGAAGCTATTACTTCTGTAAAATTACCAGATGCAAAAAATTGTTCACATGCTTCACAAGCCATTTTAATTCTTTTATATTAAGAAATTTTGGTATTTAAATTATTGCCTTGTAGATTACTTATATTAATATTTTATAAAGATTATAAGAAAATTAAATTAAGAAAAACTTATAAAGATTAATTCTTTAATATTAATATAAAACTTAAAGAGGTTGAAAGGAGGTAAATTTATTATGACACCAATAGAAATTATGGCTTTGGTTATTATTATAATCTCTGCTATAAAAGTTATAGTTATTTTAGCAAATCCTAAATCATGGGCAGATATTGTGAAGAAAATATGGGCTAATCCTATGATTACATCTATAATCTCATTTATTTTAGCTGCTATTGTACTATATTATTTAGTGTGGGTTGAAGGAATAACTATTGTTCAGATTTTGGCAGTTACCCTTTTTGTAGTTCTTTTAATTGCAGTAGGAGTTGGGACATATGCAACTGAAGTAATTTCAATGGCTACAAAGATGTTGAAAAAAGGAATTTTGAAAAGAGCATGGTTTTATACTTTAATCTGGATTGTTTTACTTATTTGGGGAGCCAAAGAACTTTTCATGTAAGCAGAATTTTTTATTTTATTTTTTTAATTATTTATTTTAAAACCGCTTTAATTCTTCTAACTCCTGCAGAACTAGATTCTTCTTTTATTATTTTAAATGTTCCTAGTTCTTTTGTATTATCTACATGAGGGCCTGCGCAAATTTCTTTTGAAAAAGTTCCTGCAGAATAAACACTTACTTTGTCTAAATATTTTTCATCAAAAATCCCTTGAGCTCCTTTTTCTTTTGCTTGTTTTGGAGTCATATATTCGCAAACTATTGGGATACTTTCAATTATTTTTTGATTAACTAAATCTTCAACTTTTTTTAATTCTTCTGGAGTTAATTTTCTATCAAAGTTAAAATCAAATCTTGTTCTTTCTGGAGTTATATTTGAACCCCTTTGATGTAAATCTGGTTTTTTTAAGACTTTTCTTAATGCTTGGGCTAATAAGTGAGTTGCTGTATGAAGTTTTTTTGTTTTTTCTCCAGAATCTGCTAAACCTGATTTAAATCTTCCTTGTGTTGCAGTCCTGCTAAGTTTTTGATGTTTTTGAAATTCTTGTTCAAACCCTTTAATATCTATTTTAATCTTTTTTTCCTTAGCTAATTCTTTAATCATCTCTATTGGAAAACCATAAGATTGATATAATAAGAAAGATTCTTTTCCATCAATAAGTTTATCTTTAGTCATATTTTCAAATTTTCTTAATCCTTTATCTAATGTTTTTTGAAATCTATCTTCTTCTTTTTTTAGTTCTTTAAAAATTGTTTTTTTGTTTTTTTGTAAATGTTTATAGTCATTATAAATATCAAAAACAGGTTTTGCAATTTCAAATAATTTTAAATGTCTTAGAGCTCTTCTTATTAATCTTCTTAATACATATCCTTGTTCTAAATTAGAAGGTGTTATTTTATCTGCTATTATAAAACAAGAAGCTTTTATATGATCTGCTATGATTCTTGCAGATTTATTTTTGTGTAAATTTTTCTTTTTTGTTAATTTTTCTATTTTTTTTATGATTGGCTGGAAAGTTTCTGTTTCATAAATAGATTGTTTTTTATTTAAGATAGCAAGGGTCCTCTCAACACCCATGCCTGTATCAACATTTTTTTGTTTTAGTTCTGTATAAGTTCCTTTATTGTTTTGATTATATTGCATAAAAACATCATTCCAAATTTCATAATCTTTTACAAACATTTCTGTACAAGGTCCGCAAGGGCCTGTTTTTCCTGCTGGACCCCACCAATTATCTGATTTTCCAAGAAATTTTATTTTTGATTTTTGGATTCCTAAAGATTCCCAAATATTTGAGGATTCTGTGTCTTTTTTTGCATCTTTATCTCCTTTAAAACAAGTTACTATTAATTTTTCTTTTGGAATTTTTAGTGTTTTTGTGAGAAATTCAAAACTCATTTTTATTGCTTGTTCTTTCCAATAATCTCCTAATGACCAGTTACCTAACATTTCAAAAAAT
>JAFCDH010000050.1 GCA_017609795.1 Candidatus Pacearchaeota archaeon
GTTCTATTTCTTTACCTTCAAAAACAAATTGCATTTTATCTTTAATTTCTTTATCTTTAACAATTTTTTTTCTTAAATCAACTTTCTCAACTTCAATTAAAAAAGGGCTTGTATATCTTTCAGATAATTTAACAATAGCACTTCCTACAGGAAGTTTAGAAAAAAATTCTTTTCTATCATTTAATTGCATTATTCCACTAATATCCCAAATATCTTGAGGAAGCTGTTGCTGAAATGCAATATGACAAGCACTATTTCCTTTAACAGTATCACTTAATTTTGAAATATGCTGATCCAAACAAATCAAACAAGTTCCATACTCTCTCATTTCCCTATAAATCATATCTGTAACAGATTCTTTAACAAAATTAGTTTTATCTTTTAAAAATATATTGTGCGCTTCATCAACTAAAATCGCATGCTCAAAACTTCCATCACTATTACTTTGTCTTGCTTTTTTTAACTTGTAAATATAAGTTAAAATAAACTCACAAAAAAACTTTTTTTCTATGTTTCCAAGAGAATTTAATTCAAAAATAATTTTTTTATCAAGCAATTCTTCAACAGAAATACTTTGCTTTCCCTTATAATTTAATATTTTACCAAAGTCTCCAAAAGTTAAAACACTGGCAATTCTTAAAGCACTTTCTAGCCAACCAGCTTCTCTTCCTTTTGATTTTTCTAATTTTGATTCTAATCTCCATTTAATATAATTCCAAGTAGGATAATTTTCACTTCCTTGATAAATCCCATATTCCTTATAAGCGTCATCTAATGTTTCTAACAAGACCTTATGAACCCCATAAGATGTAAAAAAACTTTCTCCAATTAAATCACATAAAACATTAATCCATTCTTTAGGATTAACATCTTTAGGAGGTTTATTAATATTTAATTTAAATAAGTTACTTATAGCACTATTTCCAACTGTAAAACACATAATTTCTGCATCACTTAACATTAAAGGTCTAAAAGATTTCTTCCAATCAAAAATTAAAAAAGGTTTGTTTTTCTTAATAAAATTATTAATTATATGAAAACCAAGAGTTGTTTTTCCACTTCCACTCATCCCAGAAATACACAAGTGTCTAATCCAATCTTGTTCTCTTAAACTAAAATCATTAAGTTTCTTTCCTGCATAACTTATTAAAGCAAGAGGATAATTCCCATCTATAACTCCTGCTACAGGAGGTTCTAATAATACAGAATTATCAAGTAATCTATTAAGATTTTTCTCATAAAGGGCATTAAGAATATGTGCGATTTCTTCTCTTTCTTCCCTGCCATCAGCCATTGCATATTTTAAATAAATTTCATCTATTTTCTTACCAAAAACAGGTTTAAGTTTTCTACATATTTCTTCAACAGTTATTTGTTTTTGCATTTTCAAATTTCTCCATTATAAGCTTTTATATTTATGAAATGTTTTATTTTTCCAATTGCTTCAGAATAATCTAAAACCAATCCAAAATATTCAGGATGATGTTTTCCTTTAATAACAAAATATTCTGCTGCAGGCTCGTTTAAACCTTTTTTATTATACTGAAAAACCCCCATTACCTCATTTAATTGTTCAATTGTAATGTCATCTAAAGAATCTAAATCTAAATCATTCATTAATTTCCTTAACTGATTTCTTTCATCAGCAAACATTTCTTCTAATTGCCTTCTCCTCACACAATGTGGTATCATTCCTTTAAGTTCCATTTTCATTCCTTTCTTTGAATTCTTCTTATTTTAATTAATTCATTATTTAATCTAGTTATTATCTCTTTATTATCCAGAATAAACATATGATAATCTTCTCTAATTTCACATTGATATCCATCACTTAATCTTTGAAATGCCTTATCTATTTGATATCCTAAGACCTCTCTCTGATTGATTTCTGAACTAAATGCTAAAACAGGACAATTAGTATTTCCTAAATCTATAATCCTATCTTCAAAACCATCAAGATAAACTCTTGCTTTTCCAGCATATTCAAAGATTCTTTCAAGTGTATCTAACCTTACTAATTCATCATTAAACTGTTTTGCTTCAGCTCTAAATTTTTTTTCTAATACTTTATCTTTTTCATCTTTATATCTTTTTTTATCCATTTTCATTCCTCCAAAATCTTTCCAAAAACATTTAATCTACCTTGTTTTTCATTTAATTCTCTTTGATTTTCTCTTTTTTCCTTTTTAAGTAAAGCAACATCTTTCCAACAGCTTATTTTTTCATTTAATTGTAATTCAGATAATTCAACTCTTTTTTGTCTAAAGGCAATTTTCTCTCTTACATCATCTATTTCAGAAGCAACATTCTTAGCTTCAACCTCTAACAAAACATTATCAATAGTTCTTTTTTCTTTTTCAGCTTCATCAAATATTTTTTTACTAAGTTTTTCTCTAGAAATAATAAGTTCATTTATCTCTTCAATAGCTTTTTTAAGAGAATCTAATTTTTCTTTTCCAATGTTTTCCAAGCTATCAGAGGTATTCCTAGGTTTTTCAAGTGAAATATCTTTAAATTCCATATGAAATACCTATATTCAAGCTTTATAAAGCTTTCTGTATACTACTTAAAAGTTACATCATATAGTATACTCAAGTATTCTAAATTATTTAATTTATCTAAAATCTTAATGAATTATGATATAGAAGATAAGAGTAAGCTATACAAATAAAAAACCAAAAAAATTCATAACCACACTTAAAGTTTCATAAAATCTAAGTTTTTCATATAAACAAAAACCTATATAAATCAAATTTTCCTATAAATTATATGAAAGAAGTGAAAAAACAACCAGATATAAAAAAAGAAGTGAAAAAAATAAAAGATGAAGTTAAAAAAACAATTAATGAATTTACTCCCACTTATGGACATAATAGAACTTTTGGACAAAAAGCAGCAGATGGTTTAGCTAGATGGGCTGGTAGTTGGGCATTTATTTTCTTCTTTTTCATTTTCTTAAGTTTATGGATGTGTGCAAATGTATATGCATGGGTTCAAGAATGGGATGCTTATCCTTTTATTTTACTAAATCTTGTTTTATCTTGTCTTGCAGCTATTCAAGCTCCTGTTATTTTAATGAGTCAAAATCGTGCAGCACAAAGAGATAGATTAAGAGCAGAAAATGATTATAAAGTAAACAGAAGATCTGAAAAAGAAATCCAAATAATACAAAAACAACTAAATAAAATTGAGAAAAAATTGTTTAGTTAAATTTTTCTTAAACATATTCTATTTCATATAAATTTTTATAATATCAAAATAATTATAAATAAAAAATGGGAGTCTGGAAAATACATAAAAGAATTAATAAGTTTAATCAATAAAAAAGTCCAAGTTCTATTCACAGATTTTCAAGAGGGGTGGAGTAAAAAAATTGGGGAGGAGATTATAAAATCTTCCAAAAATCTTCTTCAATAAAATCTATACCTAATTTATCATTGAATTCTCCCACTAAATTTGAAGTCATAAACTTATTAACAGCAATCCTTCCCCTAGTTTTTGCAAGAACATATCCTAATTTCACTAAAGCAGTTTCAGGTAAAATATCTTTTAAAAAAACAACACCAATCTCCTTAAGTTTTCTTCCAGGAGAATAAACATAAGGATCTAATCTTCCATACAAAGTCTGAGGAACAGCATAAACAAACATTCCTCTTTCAATAATTTCTTTTAATTTAGGAATCCAATTATTTTTACCTTCACTTATAACATGTCCTAATCCGCTCATCTCAATAATAATTCCCCTATATCCTTTTTTCCTATAAAAATCCAAAATCTTAGGATCTTGCCCAGGATAAAACTTAATTAAACCAACCCTATCATCAAAAACAGCATCTACTTTAACTTTCTTATTTTTCTTACTTCTTTTATTAACATTATTATTAACCATTTCAATTTTACCATTAGCCCAAATTTTAGAAATTGGTTTACAATTAATAGGTCTAAAAGTATCTCTTCTTGAAGAATGCATTTTTCTACATTTATTTCCTTGCAAAGCATAACAATAATTATCATTAATATTTGCATGCCCAACTAACATAACTTCTGCAACATCAGAAAGAGCCATATGAGCAGAACAAATCAAATTCAATTGAGCATCTGAACTTCCCCTATCAGAACTTCTTTGAGAATAAGTTAAAATAACTGGTTTATTTAATTCTCCTAACATAAAACTCAAAGCACTTGAAGTATAATGTAAAAAATCAGTTCCATGACTTATAATAACTCCTTTAACATGTGAGTTTTTCAAAGATCTTCCAATCATTTTTGCAAGTCTAATCCAATCATTAAAATCCATATTTTCACTTGCTTTTGAAAAAGGAGTTTTAAGCCTTATATCTGCAATTTCAAAAATATCAGGATACATAGAAAACAATTCTTTAGCATCAATCAACCATTTAACTCCTCCAGTTTCAGGGTCTAATTTTGAAGAAATAGTCCCTCCTGTTAAATAAAAATCAATAATTGGCTTTTTACCAGATAATTTAAGCTCTTCTTTTTTTTTCTGTTTTTTCTTTTTTTTAATAACATTAATTTCAAAAATATCTTCTTTTTTCAACCCAATATTATAACCATTATCTAATTTTAAAAGCAAAACTCCTCTATCATGACTATCTAAAAGAATTCCTTTTTCAATTCTTCCACCTTCTACACTTACTTTAACTCTATCTCCTGCTTGAGGGACATTTTGTGTTTTTATCATTTTATTTTTTGTCAATATCTTACAAACTCAACCAATTTTGATTATCTAAGTAACTTTATTATTCATTGAGATATTAGCTTTATTTAATTCACTTTCCCAATTCTTCCCTTAACAACCCCATAACAACCTGATAATCAGCCCGTCTATTTGTTGCTTGCATAATCTGGCCAATTAAAAAATTAAGTGCTTGTTTATTCCCTGCTTTATAATCTGCAATTGTTTTTTGGTTCTTCTTATAAACTTTATGAATTATTTTTAATAATTCCTTTTTATCTGAGATTTTTCCAGTTTGTTTTGCTTTTTTTAATGGACTAAATGATTTTGGAATAAATTTCCTCATAATATTTTTCGCAGCCAAAGGAGTAATTTT
>JAFCDH010000051.1 GCA_017609795.1 Candidatus Pacearchaeota archaeon
TTTTAATTTAACATATAATTCATTTGCAATCATTTCATTTCCTCTAGAAGTCCAGTGTCCGTCTACTTTTAAAAAAATATCTGGATCGTTTGATGTAATTTCTATAACATCTATTTCTAAATTTTCTGCGATTTCTTTAATACTTTGTTTAGTCTGTTCTGGTTCTATTTCATAATCAACATTATACTTTTCTTTAATTTCTTGTGGATTTGCTAAATACAATTTATGGGGACCCATAAAAATAATTATTTTTGCATTTGTTCCTGTTTTTAGTTTTTCTAAGATATATGAATAACCATTATAAGCTTCTTTATATTCAAGAGAATCTTTTGATTTAAAAAATAAATGTATTTCATTTCCTTTTAATTTTTTTAATCTATAAATTAAACTAGAACATACTGCTCTTAATCTTGAATAAATAAGACTATAACTTCTTAGTCTCATTAATAAAAATAAGTGTGTAGAGCGAAAAATATTTTCTTCTTCGCTTAAAATTAAGGCTCCATCATTATTAACAGAAAAGCTATGTTTTTTATCAATTGTTTCAAAACCATTATCTTCTGAAATTTGGTGAGTTCCCCAATCATTAAGAGTAAATTGTAATAAAACTATATCTGGATTATATTTTATCCCTTCGTTCATATAATATAAATATTCATTATTTATCCCATATCCTGGAACCCCTAAATTTATTATTTCTACTTCTTCATTAAAATTTTGTCTTAATAATTCTGGATAACTATCTTCTAATTCCACCCCATTACCAAAAGAAGTAGAATCTCCAAGTATTAAAATTCTTGTTTTATTGTTCTTTTGATAATCATATTCTCTAAAATCTCTTAATCCTTTAGAATTTGTGTTTATATTAATATTTTTTTTATAAATAGATTGTAATCCTGAATAATCAGGAGATAATTTATAACCTACAACTTCATCTTTTTGAAAAAGTCCTTTTTGAAATCCATAATTAGGATAACTAAAAATTCTTAAACTAACTTCTAAAACAAATAAAAAAAGTAGAATAACTAATACTAATAATAATATGTTTATTTTAGTTTCTCTTTTCATTTTTAGTTCTTATCTTATTTTTTTATCTAAAATCTCTATAAATCTTTAAGTTCTACTTTTCTTTTTTAAAGTGTTTATAAGTTTATTATATATTAATATTATAGTTTAATCTTCTAATTGTATCCCTTAATATTTTATTTAATATTAGTTTATTTTTAGTGTTTTATTATATTTTATAAGATATTAGTGTTTTATACCTCTGGGTTTTTAAATTTTATTATTTTTGTTTTTAATTCTTTTTCCTAAGAGAATTAATGAATATAAATATGTAGCAAACAAAATTCCAGCACAGTTTATTAAAATATCATAAATTGCGAAAGTTCTTCCTGGAACAAAGATTTGATGAATTTCATCTGTAATCCCATAAACAATTGCTAAAATAATTACTAAAAAAACAAGATTTTTCTTTTTAGTTTTTCCTTTAATGATAGATATTAATAAAAAAACTGATAAAAAGAAAAACACATAAAAATGATAAACTGTTGTTCTCCATCCATAACCTCCTACAGGAGCTGTTTTAAAACTTAAAGAAGATATAAAAAAAATAAATACTGCTATTAAGATTGTGATTATCCAGGATAATTTACTATGTTTTTCAAACCAAAATATCATTATTGATATTTGATATTTTTACTTTATATTGTTTTAGATGATAGGATATTATGATATTAAATGTAGTTTTAAACTAGGATATAATAAACCTTAAAAACTTAAAAGAAATTATAAGAAAATGGAGAATCAGACCTATCTATGTCCTCTTAGAAAAAAGTGTGATGCTTATAATCCTGAGGATTTGACATGTACAGAGAATCTTGTTAAATTTCCAATATTTAGAAAGCCTTATTGTTATTTAAGAGATAATCTCATATCAAGAATTATTATGAAGTTTATAAAAGGGGCAGAAACTATTGCTAAAAAAGGAGATTTAGAAGATTTTGTAAATGATTTGGAGAAAAAAAGAGGAAAGGTTTAATATTTTATTATTTTTCTAGAATTTTGTTGTATCTTAAGATTTTATATAAGAATAGCTTAAGCTCCTAATTGTATTTTAAATTTTTATGAGAAGGGGGGCTTTATTTTCTTTTCACTTTATCTAAAAAATCATTATAAGATAAGTTTCCTAATTCACTTATTATTGCAGTTATTTCATTTTTTTCTATTAATTCAAATGCAAGGTTTTGGATTTTAAGTTTTTGTGGAGCTTTGCTCCAAATCTCTTTTAAATTTCTTTTTTCGAGTTTGATTTTTTCTTTTGTATATTTCCAAGAATCTGCTAAAATATAAACAGGAATCTTATTTGCTTTTGCAATTTGTGCAAACATTCCACTGCCAACTTTATTTATAACTCCTTTTCTTGTTATTGCATCTGCGCCAAATAAAATAAAATTTACTTTTTTAGTTTTTTGTGATTTAGTTAAAGCAATTCCTGCTGAAGAATCTGTAAACATGGTTGTTTTAATTCCTGCTTTTCTTAATTGTTTTGCTGTTTTTCTTCCTTGATAAAGCGGACGAGTTTCTGTATTATAAACTTCAAAAATTTTTCTCTTCTTTTTTGCATAGATTAATGCATCAATAACAGTTGAAGAACGACAATGAGTAAAAATTACTGAATTATTTTTTATTAATTTTAAAACCTGCTTGTTAATTATTTCCTGATTTCTATTTAATTTTTTTGATAATTCTTTATATGAAATTTTATCTGCTATTTCTAAAGCTTTTTCAAGCATTGGTTCTGTTGGTCTTAATGAGAGTATTTTTTGTTTTGATTTATTTGTTGGGATTAATTCATATGCTTGAAAACCTGCTTTTGTTATTTCTCTTGCTCCTTGTATTTTAATTAATTTTATATTTTTGCAAATCTGATTAAATCTTTTTTGTTTTTGCATTTTTGTTGTTTATATTATTCTCTAATATTTAATAAGCTCACTCAAGATATTTTTTTCTTTTCTTTAAGTTAGATATGGGTGGATTAATTTTTCTAAAACAACACAGGAGTTATAAAAACTTCAATTAAAGCGGCAATAAATAATAATACTACAGATAATATTACTAAATTTAAAGAATCTTGAAGAATTACCCAGAATTTCTCTGAATGAATATCATGCCTTATCACTGCAATACTAATAATTCCTCCTGCTAAAGCCCCTGCAAAATATGAACCAATTTCAGGAATACCATGTATCATATATCTCATTAAACCTAATGGAAGGTTTGCTAGATTTGATTCTGAAAATATACCTATAGCAGCACTGATAACACTGGCATTCCAAGCTAAAATAAAAATAGCCCCGGCGCCAAAAAGCAGAGAAAAGACCAGGGTAAAGATTAAAACATAAATATTATTTGCAAAAATATTGACTATTTTGTCTTTAGCAGTTAAAAAAGCAGTTGTTTTAGAAATATGTTTTATCCCATATTCAGAAACACATTCATCAAAGTATGCCGGCTTGTTTATGATACAATAAGTTTCAATTTGAGCTCTAAAATTTTGATTTCCATCTGCAAAGACAATATACCAAAAGGAAAATGCTACAATAAATCCTAAAAATAAAAACATAAAATAAGTAAGTGCTTTTGTGTGTTCTCTTAATAATAATTTAAACCCTTTCATTTGTAAATCCTTTTCTTCTTCATTTTTAATTGCATAATACATAAAAGGAATAGAAAACATAACACAAAAAGTAACAACTAATATTCCTGTGTATTTTGAAAGAACAGGGTCTCCTGCAAATATCCATTTAACTAAAAGCAAAGATACTGTTGCATAAAATGCACCAATAAAAAACATCTCCCATGGACGTTTTTCTGCTTTTTTTGGATTAACAAGCATTTCTAGCATTTTTTCCACCTTTTTATCACATATACCTAGTTAATCTTATTTTTAAACTTTCTTTTTATAGGTTACATCTTAAATAAATTTAAAAACCATTTATTCTAATTAGATTTATATTAAAACTGGTAATAAATGAGAAAAATATTAAATATATAAACTAATGAATATCAATATCTTAATGCAATATTATGATATGTCTTACTGAGATTAAGTTACTCATAACATAATTAATAAATTTACATATTACTAGGACAAATAATAAATACTAATATCCTATAAACATAGTAAGATATAAAGATAATAAGCTTAAGCTACTAAATTATAAGGCTCTAAGATTTATAAATATTGATAAAAAATCAAAAAATGGTAAATTTTATTTGCATAAATTGTAATTATAAATTTGAATCAGAAAATCCTTCTGAATGTCCTTATTGTGGTGCAGATAAATTCGAAAAAGATAAATCTGCAGGAGAACTTTTAGAAGAAATTGAGAGGGTTTTAGGAGAATAATTAAATTAATGATTATAAAATTCTAAAATCAAAAAAAGAAGAGTAAATCTTAAAGAATATAAATTTGAAGCTCTAATCTACTAAAAATAATAACTAATATTATATAAAACTTAGAGCTATACATGGAAAAAACAAAGTGGGTTTTGTATATCTTAAAAATATAATAAGATTTTAGAAAAGGAATTAAAAATGACTGAAAATATAGAATTAAATCTTGGAAGTATAGATATTGAACAAATTAAGCCAAATAATAAGATTAAAAAACAAGACATAGGAATTAAAAAAAGAGATTTTAGAAAAATAAAAGAAAATTTGTTTGAATTTTTTAGTAAAAAACATTGGGTTATTATTTTATTAATAATTGCTGTTATTTTAGGAGTTTATCTTAGAAGCATACCTATGCATGGAGAAAATCCTGGTTTATGGGATATTACTACAAATACTTGGACATTAGGACCTAATTCAGATCCTTGGTTATTTTATAGGCATGCTAAAACAATTGTTGAACAAGGCTCTTTACCTGAAATTGATATGATGAGAAATATACCTTTAGGATTTGATGCAAAAAGAGAAACACAATTATTACCTTATATGATTGTTTGGACACATTCTGTTTTAAATATTTTTT
>JAFCDH010000052.1 GCA_017609795.1 Candidatus Pacearchaeota archaeon
ATATTAAAAAGAGTAGAAAGTGAGGCAAATATGCCTGATTGGTTAGAAGGGAATGTTACTGCTGTGATTGATTATGATTCAGAAGGAGCTTTTGGTGTTGGACAACATGATTTTTATTTGCAAGAAACTAATGATGAACAATGGGAAAGAGAATATAAAGATTATGGATTTTGGAAAGGAAAAGGATTTATTAGATTAGAATCTGTTAATGAAAACTCTGCAAGGATTTCTATTTATAAAGATGCAACTAATAAAGAAACAACTATTAATTTAGTAGAAGGACAAACTTCTGGAGATGTTTATTTAGGAGGTTATTATTGTGCTGCTGGAATGAATATTAAATTAGAAGATGTTGGTTATCCTGTTGATACTGTTTTATTAACTGTTGATGATGAAGAAGTTTGGGCTGGAGAAGGTGGAAGATTTTTAGATGGAAAATGTAGAATAAGAAGTATTGATGCAAGTGAGATTGGTGGAGGAAGAGCTAGAATAAGTTGTAGTGGTGCGGGAAGTTTTGAATTGATGTTAAATCCTCCAGATGTTATTTTAGATGGAGGAATAAAAGATGCAAAAGAAAATTCAGAAGAGGATTTAGAAGAAGAAAATGATAAAAAATATTCTATTGGAGATATAGTGAAAACTTTTGGAGGGGATAGTATTTATTTAAGTTATGTTGGAGCAAATCCTAAATCTGGGAAAAATTATATTGTTTTAATAAAAACTACAGAAAAACCTGAGACTTTTTTAAAAAGAGGATTAAGTTTGACTATTGCTAGAATTGCTGAAAATTATTTAGATGATCCAGAAGGTTTAGCAAAATTAAGAGAATGGGCTAATTTTAAAAATAGTTTTGAAGGATATTTAAAAAAGAAAATAAAAAAGACGTTTAGTGTAGGTGAAAACAATATAAAGGTTTTAAATGCTGGAGATTCATGGGAAAATATAAAATTTGTTTCTATATTTTCTAAAGAAGATTTTGCAAAAGAGAGCCCAGAATTAAATGAATATTATGACAAAGCAATTGAAAATTATAATGAGGTTTTTGAGTTATATCCTTATGAAACTAGAGAAAATGATAAGGCTTTTGAGCCTTATGGTGCGCGAGCATTATATAATTCTGCTCAATTATCAGAAAAACTTGGATTGCAAGGAGAACAAATCAAATATTTAGAAAAGTTAATTGAAAACTATCCTGATACAAAATTAGCAAATACTGCTGAAAATGAATTAATTAGAGCATATAAAGGAAGAATTTCACAAGATTCTCAAGCAATTGTTTATGTAAATAATGAGCCTCATTTTATTTCTATAAAAGATATGAGAAAACCAAGTTATGAGGACTTAGGTGCTGAGATTTTGTTTTTAACAGATAAGAGTACTGAGAAAATTAAAATGAAAAAAAATGTAGTTAGACTTACTCCTGGAGATGAGAGTATTAAAGTTCCAATTGAGATTTTAGAGATTAAAGAAGATAGTGTTGTTGTTGGTTATGTTCCTAAAGAGCAAGGTTATAAGAATTGGATGATTAATAAATTAGGTAAAATTACTATGGGAGATAATATTAAAACAAAAAAACAAACTTTGGAAATTGGCAAGACAATACAATTAACAGAAGGGATAAGTGTTAAGCTTATTGATACTAATTTAAAAAAACAAGCAAAAGTGAAAATTATTCCAAAAACATTTGGAACTCGGACAGAAAGTGATTTTCATTTTAAGATTGGAATTGAAAAAAGAGCAATTAAACTTTCACCTGAGAAAACTCAGGAAATGATTGATAATCTAGCAAGCCAAATTAAACAATGGAATAGTTTAAATGAAAAATTAGGAAATGTTGTAAGAGGTATGAAAGGAGCTTGTTTTGCAACTTCTGCAATGTTAGTTGTTAAGAATTTTATTTCTGGAATGAGCGGTGAATCAATGGCTAGAAATGAAGTAATGACTGCTTCTGGTGGATGGAATGAAAAGTGCAGTATATTAGTTAATCAGAAAAAATATTCAAATATGCAAGCTTGTTTATTAGATAAAAATAATGAGATTAATGCAGATGTTAGTGCTTTAGCAGAAAGATACAAAAGTGTTAATTCTGATATGGAGAAAATACAAGATAGATTAGGTGTTAAAAAAACAGATGTTTTGGATTTTACAGGTTCTGTAGATCCAGATAATGTTAAAAAAGAATATTGTAAGGTTTTAAAGCAGAAATTTGATTATGATACTAATTCTAATATGAAAATAAATATTAGAAGCGAAGGAGAAAAAGATTTATCTGAGATAATTACTAAAAAAGAATTTGATAATTGTGATATGAGTTTGCAAAATATGAAGGATTTAGTTGCTTATTCTGGATTTTCTTCTTCTGATGATTCTGCATTAGCTAATATAGCAAAGAATTCTCTTGGCCAGAGTCTTGGAACAACTTATTATATAAATGAGATTAAGAGGAATGAAGGTGTTTTAAAAGATGCTTTTGGAAAAGATGCTCCTGTTAGAATTGCAGATAGAAAAGCAGAATATCAAGTAATGGCAGATACTAAAGATTTAGGAAATAAGTATGGTCTTCTTAAAGAGGAAACTACTAAGTATTTTACAGATATAATTAATGGAGAAGAAGTATTAGTTGGATTAAAAGAAAAACAACCAAATATTTATGTTGTTAATCAGGTTTTAGATAAAAAATTTGATGATGTTTCTGATGATCCAATAAAAAAAGATTCTGCTGGTAATGATATAACTTATAAAAATTATTATTTAGATTATGAAGATATTAAGGAATTCACACTTGCAAATTCAGATAGATATCAAAATCCAATAAAAATAGTAAAAGGAGAACCTTTAATTAAATATTATACTCGAGCTCCTTATGAAGGACTTCCTGCACAAGTTCCTTTTGATCAAAGAAATGGGTGGTATGTTTCAACAGATTATGTTTTATCTGGTTTTGGAAAACCTTATGAGCAATCAGGTAGAGCTGTTAATTTTTGGATTTGTAATGTTGGTAAAAATGGACTTATAGAGGGTAAAGAAAGAGATGATTGTAGATATTATAATTTAGGAAGTTCTGCTGATTTAGATTTTCCTGGTTTAAGTAAAAGTAAATCTGCAACTCTTGTTAGAGATGCACAAAAAGCATTAAGTGAAGCTTCAAAAAGATATGGAGATAGACAAGTTAGAATTAATGATGGAATTTATGAAACAGGAATTACAGATGGTGGAGAAAGCGGAAGATGTTCTGATTTTATGGCTCCAAGTGATTGTCATTTAATGTTTAATGTTTGTGATCCTGTGATTTGTCCTGAAAGCAGGTGTGATTTTGGAGGAGCTTATAGGGTGAGTAATGTTGTGCAGTCAGGAATAATTGGAAGTTTGTTGTTATGTTTGCCAAATGCTCAAGAAGGAATTGCAATTCCAATTTGTTTGTCTGGTGTTCATGCTGGACTTGATAGTTACATTAGTATTTTAAATTCAACACAAGAGTGTTTGCAAGAGAGTTTAGATACTGGAAGAAATATTGGAATTTGTGATGAAGTTAAATCAATTTATTTGTGTGAGTTTTTTTGGAAGCAAGCTGTTCCATTAATGGATGTGTTTATTCCAAGATTATTTGAAATGGCTATGGGGCAAGGAACAAGAGGAGGAGGAGAATATGCAACTGTTGATCATGCTTGGAATAATATGCAAGGAAGTATTGATTATTTTAAAAACCAATATGCTGTAAATGCAGTTAAAGCATTTAATCAGCGTTCAACAGAAGGAATTGGTACAGAAGTTTGTAAGATGTTTGTAAGTTCAAGATATCCTAATTCAAAAGAGTTTTTTGATAATTTAGTTGAACCAGATAGTCCTGTCCAATATACTGGATGGTTTAGTGAAAATGTATTAAATGAAGCTACAACTCCTCCAACATCTCATTATAAAGTTTATTATCATATTTATGCTGGAAAAGATATTGGAGCTAATTATGTTGTTTATTTGAAAAATCCTCCTCGCTCTTCTTATATTAATACAATGTATACTTATGTTGTTGATAGAGGATATATACAAAAAGGAGGACAAGTTGATAGAACAAGAGACTTTACATCAATTGCTGGTTATCAAGAATTGTGTGTTAATATAAATGGACAAGAAGAATGTGGATTTAAACAAGTTTCAACTTCTTGGGCAATTGATGAGCTTGCTAATAGATATGCAAAAGAGCAAGCATCTCAAACAGATGTTAATAGTGCAGAAGAATGTGTTGCAGGAAGTCCTAGTTTATGGAGTTTTGCTCAGCCTAATTTACAAGCTGGTGCACAAGAGGCTATAAATCCTGAATTATATAAAAGAGGAATCATTAGGGTTTGTTCAAAAGGAAATCCTGGTGCTCAAGTTGAAGTAGATGTTGGTGCTAGTGCTTCAAAACAAGATAGATGGAAAAGTGTTGGTTATTGTGATAAAGCTGCTGGAATTCAATGTTGGATGGACACAAATTCTGTTAAAGATGTTTTAAAAGATGCTCCTGGAATTGCAGAAGAGGTTCTAGATAATGTTGACTTAGGATATTTAGGTGAAGTTGAAGTTATGAGCCCTGAACATAGTGAGCCTATATTTACTTCTGCAGAAAATCTTAAAGAAGAAATACTTAGATGGACAAGTTTAACTGAAGCAGATATTAATCACAGAATTAATCCTGCTATAGAAGAATTAATTCAAGTTAGTGAAAAAGGATATTTAAATAATGTTAGAGCCAATGCTTTTTTCTTAATTGGAGAGATTTATGATAAGGTTGCAAGATTGTTTTTTAGAGAAGAGCTTGCAAAAAAGGTGGGAAAAGAGAGTGGGAGTGAGATTGATGAGAAAGAAGATGAACCTAAAAAAGGTGTTCTGAAAATGATTTGAAGTTTGATAATATAAATACAGACACTGAGCAGATAGAGTTTGGAGGAGAGGTAAAAGGAAGGTATGTTATATCAGAAGATTTTGATAAAATCCTTATTGATATTATTATAGAAGATGAGAAATGGTTAGAGGATTTGGATTTTGAAGATGAAGGAGATGTAAAAATTGAGAAAGGAGCAGAAGGGAACAAAAGAAGCAAAAATAACTAATGTGAACCATAGAATTGAAAAAGATTGGGGAGATAATGAATTTTATGTTGATGTAACTTTTTTAAATAATGGTGAGAATGGAAGATTTATGATTAGGTTTTATAATCGGGCTGGTGATAAAGTCGATGAAAAAGCATATGTTTTTGTTAAAAAAGGAGATACAAAAACTATGGTGTTGGATACTGATTATTCTGTTGGTTTTAGTGCAGAAAATATTGGAAAATCTTATAAGATAGTTTTGTATAGGCAGGTTTCAACTGGAAAATATAATGAAATAGATTTTGTTGAAAAAGAAATTTCTTAAAAACCAACACCTTTTTATATACTTAAAAATTCGCATATTTATATATGCGGAGATGCCGGAGCGGTCAAACGGGCTTGGTTTAGGTCCAAGTGGCTTAGTGCCTACATAGGTTCGAATCCTATTCTCCGCATTAATTTCTTCAGCAACATTTATAAACTTTATTTTAAATATATTAATATGTCAAAAGTAGGTATTATTGGATTTGTAATTTATTTAATAGTTGGACTTTATTTTTTAAATGTACCTTTTGGTATAATTCCTATTCCAGATTTTATTCAGAATATTAATGACTGGATAGTTTTTGTAGGTGGAATTCTTGTAATTATTGGTGGTGTTAAT
>JAFCDH010000053.1 GCA_017609795.1 Candidatus Pacearchaeota archaeon
CAAGCTTGGAACACAATCAAACTAAAAACAGAATTCTTAAATGAGTTCCAACAACTAAAAGAAAAGCGTTCTAAATTCTCCTACGAAATGATATTCGGAAGAACCGAAGAAGAAATGATAGAAGCTATAAAGAAAATTATAAGAGACAAAAATCTAATGCCTATTTTGATGTTTTTGCATAAAGAAGGTTAAGATTCACAAAAATTCATTATTGAGTCCATTATCTTTTCTTGACCATCTAACAAAGCAAAAGTCAAATATACTATTTATCCATTCTCTTAGACCTATTTTTTATCGTTTCCAAATAGAACTTTTCAATACAACTCCTCCCATAAACACAGAAGTCAAAGAACCTGCAAAACCTGCAAAATAAAAACCTTGCATATTTTGATGAATTTGAGCTTTTTGTTTTAATTCGTTGATCTCAGTATTGTTTCGATACTCTTTACCAAAAACAGAATATTTCTCTTTTGATTCTAAAAATCTATTATAATTATCTAAAGTTCCCTCGGTTTTCATAACTCTATCCCTTA
This sequence comes from Candidatus Pacearchaeota archaeon, assembly GCA_017609795.1. Taxonomy (GTDB): domain Archaea; phylum Nanobdellota; class Nanobdellia; order Pacearchaeales; family GW2011-AR1; genus ARS1285. The sequence continues at coordinate 534 of JAFCDH010000053.1, forward strand.
CAAATTGATCATAAGAAATAATTTTTGTCTCTACATCTTCCAGCCCTTTATAATTAGCCGTTGACAGTTTCTGGGAAAGACCAAATCCCAATATCCCTGCCAAAACAAGTGACAATCCTACTTTCGTTTTAGTTCTCATGCATCTCTAATGAAATTGCCCTTTAAATTAGTTATTATATTCATTTATTATACTTTATCCATCACCCCCCATCTCAACAATATAAGTATCCTTTAAACCTCATTTACAAAACGATAGGTAGTTCTATCTTCAGAATCTATGGGAGGGTTTAATTTTCTTTTATTTTCTTCATCTATTAAGCTAATCTTAATGATCTCTGGAACTTCCCATTTAGAAATCTTTGTATATCCAAAAAGTTCTGTTGGACTTATGTTTGCTGAAGGCATTATTCCTGCAAGAGAGGTTATTGTTCCTTGTTCTATATTTCTCTGAGCAGAAACCCTATCAGTTATAAAATATACTCTCTCTGAATCCCAACCAACTTCTTCATCAGCTCTTTTATTATTAAAAACACACATCCCTACTAATCTATGATAAAAAATCTTTTGGATATCTCCATTTGTTTCCCCTTCTTGTAATAGAAATGTCCCACATAATAATTTTTTTAAGTTTCCTGACATGATAATTGTATGAAATTTGTTTATTTAAGTATTATTATAATCTTCTGCTCGGCGGGGGCATATGACCTCTTTGACCAAATGATAGGTGTTTTTTAATTCTCACGTGCACATAGAAAGATTTATAAATAATGTGCCCGTATAATACTCATGGTATACACTGAAATAAAACAAAAGAATGAGAAGAGATATTATTATAGGGTCAGAAGTATTAGGAATGGGGTGAAATTCAAAAAAGAAAGGATTTATCTGGGAGTTAATCTAATAGGTGAAGACCTAACTAAAAAAGAAGAACAAGCAGATAAAAAACTAATCGAAAATAAAATAAACAAAAATTTAATGAAAATAAAGGCCAAAATTATCAAAGTTTTAAAGAAAAACAAGGTTAAAAGGGCAGGAATTTTTGGGAGTTATGCTAAAGGGGAACAAAGAAAAAATAGCGATATCGATATTTTAATTGAGCCTCCAAAAGGAATTGGCTTTGGATTTGCAGGGATTGAAATAGAATTAGAAGACAAACTAGGAAAAAAAGTAGATTTAGTAACTTACAAATATCTAAGTCCTTACATAAAAAAAGATGTTCTAAAAGAGGAGATAAGAATACTATGAGTAAAAAAGGAGATTTAATTTTTATTGAACATATACTTGAAAGCATAAATGCTATAAAAGATTTTTCAAAAGGATTGACTAAAGAAAAACTTATCCTAAGTAGATTAAAGCAAAGTGCAATAGTCAGAGAAATAGAAATTATTGGAGAAGCTGTAAAAAATATTTCTCAAAATCTTAAAAATAAATATAAAGATATTAGGTGGAAAGAAATAGTAGGAACAAGAGATAAAATGATTCATCATTATTTTGGAGTAGATTTGGATATTGTTTTTGGAATTATTAAAAATGATCTTCAAGTTCTTAAAAAACAGATTTTGAAAGTTAAACAGGATTTAGAGAAAACAAAAGATTAAGAGTTTGGATTCAAAAAAAGCCCAGTGCATTGAACTATTAAAAAAAATTAAAATTCCTAAGAAAAATATTTGCAAAGGAGTTTGGTTATGTGATATTGCAACAGGAAAAATAAAATATCCTTAATCAAACTCTTAAGAGGTGGTTCTAATTAATTAAATCTTAGTTATAACTCTAAAAATGGAAAAAAGACCACTAGACCCAAGAAAAATAATTAATGTAAAAGGAAAAATACATTATAATGAAAGTAAACAAGCTTGGAACACAATCAAACTAAAAACAGAATTCTTAAAAGAGTTCCAACAACTAAAAGAAAAACGCTCAAAATTCTCCTATGAATTAATGTTTTGCAGGACTGTTGAGGAGCTTAATAAAGCCTTAAAAGAGCTATCTAAAAAAGGAGAAATAATGCCGATGTTAATGTTTTTGTATAAGGAGGGTTAGGGTTTTGCTAAATAGCAAACTTTTTAATTAAATTAAACTAAGAAAGATGAAGCTAAGATATTAAAAGAATTATCAAAGGTACCCTCTAAAAGTATTTTTATTACTGTTTATTTAAAAGGAACCTTAAAAGATAGAAAGAAATGGTATAAAACTGTTGGAATAAAAATTAAAAAAATCGATGAAGAAAATGAAATTTTTTATACTAAAAGCAGTCTAAGATCAAGGTCTTATAGCTTGGAAGATATAAAGATAATAGTAAAAAAAGCGAGGTTAAAAATCAAAGAACATGAAATTCTTAATAAAGTTATTTTGTGAGTAGAGTTAATTCATTGATTGCGAGTCACTTATTCATTTAAAGAAGAAAAGTTTAAAAAGTCCAATATTCTATAAAATTAAGCCCAAATGGGGGAAAGAGTTCTGATAATATTGAAAATGGCAAAACAATTAGAATCAAAATTTACAGAAGAAGAAAAGTCTAAAGATACAGGCTTAAGTGTTATCCCTTTTGCTCTACGTGGATTATTAATAATTGGGCTTATGGTGGGAGGCATAATTGCCCATGATAATTATAAAACTAAATCAAGAGAAACACAAAATCAATATGTAAATTCTCTTTATGAAGATGGACATGTATGGGGAGGACCTTTTGATGCATATTCTTACAAAGACCTTTCTCCAGAAAGTCTAAATATGCATGTAGAAGTTATGAAACAAATAAAACAAGAAGAAGCTAAGAAAAAGAATAGTTTAAATAGTTTATATTGGGGTGATGCAGAAGCTTTAATTATGAAGCATAAGTTTTCTTTTTAGCTTTTTGTAAGAAAATCATTAAATTTTTATTCATAATTTCCATTTTTCCTAAAATCATCTATTTTTTCTTTCTTAAAGAATAATTCTTTTTTTAAGGCTTTTTCTAGGACCTTTTTTAGTTCTTCTTTGTTCAAATCCCAATTTATTTTTTTGATAAAATCTTCCAAACTAAGCCATTCAAAATCCACATGTTCTTCGTTTAAAATTACTTTATTATTACCTGTAAAAACTAAGAAATTATTCTCTGAATGATCTTCTCCCCCCCAAGAGTAAACAGAGCCCCATTTCAAATTAAAAATTTCAGATATATTAAGATTAGTTTCTTCTTTTACTTCCCTTCTAATTGCGTCGTCCATAGATTCGTCTGCTTCAACACTTCCAGTTACAGTAAACCAATAATCTCCTCCATGAGTTGGATCTTTAGAGTTATTTCTCAATAAAAGGAATTTCTCTCCATTAAATACAAATAAAAGTATTTTTTTATTCATGTTAAATTAAGTATCTCCTTGTTTAAAAATCTTATTTGAAATCAAACACTTCTAATTTTCTCCAAAAATTGATTTAATTTTTCAGATGAATCAAAATATCTCAAATCAACTTCCTCTTCTATTTCAGAATTCAGTCTTCCACTTATTGTTCTTTCATCTAATAAAACAGGAATATTTTTTCCCAAATATTTTTTATGATATTTAGAGTATGCAATTTCAACTAATGTTCCTGGAGATAATCCAAAACCAATCATCAATCCCGTTCTTAAACTGAGACAAGTATTCAAAACACTCCATCCACCATCAACTTCTTCAGTTCTATCACAAAATTGAAAATATTTTTTTAGAATATCACATCCTCCTTTTGGAAAAGCTCCAACAACTTCTCGACCCCCAAACTGTTTATAGGATTTAGCAAAATCTAAGGGCATCCCTTCATCAGGAATTAAATAAACTGTAGAAAGATTTGTAGCAAGCAACTTTTAAAAACCAAAACCATTATTTAGAATAAATAACTTTCTCACTAATTTTGGATATTGCAGGTGAAGAGGGCTCATAGTTTTTAAAAATTCCATCAATAGATGATAAAAAAGTATCTACATTTTCAACATTATCTTTCCACTGGTATTTTAGTTTTCTAATGAATTTTTCATAATCTTTAAGATCTTCATGAATAGATATAATTAAATCTGTTTTACTGCCAACACCTTCTCCTTTAACAAACAATATAACTTCTGGCAAGGAGGTAATGAACTTTATTATTGATTCTAGTTCTTTTGATTTTGAATAATCTTTCCATCTATATAAAATAACTGCGTGAAGATTTAATCCTAATTTTTCAAAATCAATCAAAGAAGTATATCTTTTGATTATTTCTTTTTTTTCAAGTCTGTTTCTAATTTTTAATATTGTAGGTCTTGAGGTTTTTAGTCTTCTTGCTATTTCTTGATCTGATGTTTTGCAGTTTTTTATTAATTC
>JAFCDH010000004.1 GCA_017609795.1 Candidatus Pacearchaeota archaeon
ATTATACCAACAAATTTATAACCTCAAACCACTTATTTAAATTTATAAGGAGCTAACTCAGGAAAGATGACTTGTTAAGAAAACCTGAGTTTTCTTACGAAATGCAAGAAATATACATAGAAAAACTAAATTTAATTATTTCAAACAAGAAAAAATTAGAATCAGAACTAGATGTAAAAATAACAAATAAAGGAAAAAATCTATTCATAGATGGAGATGCAGAAAAAGAATACACAGCAATTGAAGTTATGAAAGCAATAAATCTTGGTTTTTCAATAGAAAAAGCATTATTATTAAAAAGAGAAAACATAATTTTGCAAAGCTTAAATATTAAAGATATAACAAAAAGACATGATTTAGAAAGAGTTAGAGCAAGAATAATAGGAACAAAAGGAAAAACACTTAAAACACTTAATAACATAACAAACTGCGAATTTTCATTAAAAGATAATAAAATAGGGATTATTGGAGGTGCAGAAGAAATAGAAGATGCTATCCAAGCCACAACTTCTTTAGTTCAAGGAAGTAAACAAGGGAATGTATATTCAAGAGTAGAAAGAGAAAAAAAGAGGAAAAGGTTGCGGGAAGATAAATTTTAAAGATTAGTAAAGTGTATAGATTCAAGACATATGTCCTAAGCAAACCGAAAATTAATTTTTAGAATAGTTCAGGAGGATAAATCCAACCTGAACTTTTTTATCCTTTGTATCTAATAATTATCTTTAAGCTACTCAATAATCAAGCTGATAAAGTTTATAAGATATAAATTAGTAAAAATATTTTGGTTAGTGAAACTTCCTAAATTTATGTATAAAAAGGACATATATCTGTTGGGTATACAAAAATTAGTAAAACAAATAACTTTAAATATTAATTTTTTCTAAAAACATTATGTCCCGGTAGCTCAGTTGGTAGAGCATACGGCTGTAAGACATTAGAAACATGAAAGATAAGAGGACTTATGAAGAAAGAAAAAAATATATCATAAGTTATGTAATAAAAAGACGAAAACAAATTCGTCTTAAAGCAATAGCACATTTAGGTGGAAAGTGCATGAAATGTGGATATTCAAAATATCCAGAAGTACTAGAATTCCATCATAAAGACCCTAAACTAAAAAGATTTGGAATTTCCTTAAAAGGACATTCTAGTTGAACATAAGTTAGCAGCTTTTAAGGGAAACCTTAAGATGAACAGCAAGTAAATTCAGGGAAACCTAGAACAGGCAATCCTGAGCCAAGCTTTCATAATTCATTATGATTGAAGGTGCAGAGACTAGACACTTGCTACCTAAAGCAGAAATGCTATGGTAATGGTATAGTCCGACTCTCCAAGGAATTGGAGTAAGGTGTAACCGTAGGGTCGTTGGTTCGAGTCCAGCCCGGGACGTTTTCTCTCCAAAACCCTTTTATACTTCTAAATATTAATTAAATCATGAACCTAGACAAAATCTTAAAAAAAAGAGCATCAATCAGAAATTACTCTGACAAAAAACCAAAATATGATAAAATAATTGATGCAATTGAAGCAGCAAGTTTAGCACCATCTCCAGGAAATCTTAATATATTAAAATTTATTATAATTGAAGATAAAGAAAAAATAAATAAAATAGCACAAGCTTGTCAACAACCTTTTATTAAAAAAGCTCTTATACTTGTTGCAGTTTGTTCTGATTCTGAAAAAACAAATATAATGTATGATAAAAGAGCAGATAAATACATAAAACAACATGCAGGAGCAGCTATTGAAAATTTTCTTTTAAAAATAACAGATATGGGATTGGCATCTTGTTGGATAGGAGCATTTTCAGAAATAACAATAAAAAACACACTTAAAATTCCAGAAAATATAACTGTTGAAGCAATTCTCCCAATTGCTTATCAACATAAAACAAATAAAACAAAACAAAAACTAAAACCTAATTTAGGAAATATAGTTTATTTTGATGTTTGGAATAATAAGTATAAAAATAAACCTAGAAAGACAGGAACTCATTAATTCCTAATTTTATTCTCTAATATCTTCAAGATACTCATAACAGTTCTTTCCTATTCAGATAATTCTTCTTAATTATTCATAAACATTTCAAAAAAATAATATAAATCAAAATCCAAAAAAAAAGCCCGCCAAAAAGGCAGGCAATAAAAATAAGACGTGAATCTTCCCAGCAATTAAACTTCGCTCACAATATCAATTCCTAATTCAGAGATTTCAGGACTAGCCTGTATTCCATATTCTCCAAGTCTTTGTTTTCCTAGGATATATGGACTTGAAACACCAGTCATTATCGTAATAACTCTGACTCTCCCTTCAAAGTCTTTGTTTATACGCGCCCCTATGATAACTTGCGCTTCTGGGGCAATATTCTCTGTAACTAGTTTTCCTATTTGGCTGAATTCTTCTAATTTCATATCAGCCCCACAAGTAATATGTATCAAAGCTCCATTAGCACCTCTATAATCCACGTCTAACAATGGATGAGTAAGAGCCTGACTAACAGCTTCCTTAACTCTATCACTTGAGTCTGCTTCACCAATACCAATAACAGCAACTTCTCCTTTCTTCATAATAGAAGAAACATCTGCATAATCTAAATTAATCAAACTAGGCAAAGTAATTGTTTCTACAATTCCTTTTATCATAGTACTAATTAATTCATTAGCAACTGCAAATGCTTGTTGGATTGGCAATTGTCCTGCAATATCAACCAATCTATTGTTATCAATAACAATAGCAGTATCAACTTGATCTCTTAATTCTTGTAAACCATATTCTGCTTTATCTATCCTAGCTTTTTCACATTCAAAAGGCATTGTAACAACTCCTATTACAACAGCACCAGAATCTTTAGCAACTTGGGCAATTACAGGGCAAGCACCAGTAGCTGTTCCACCACCCATACCTCCAACAATAAAAACCATGTCTGCTTCAGAAACAGATTTTTTAAGTTCAGATATAGATTCTTTTGCAGCTTCTCTGCCAATTTCTGATTTTCCACCAGCACCTAAGCCTCTAGTAAGTTCTTTTCCAATAAGAATCTTATCATCTGCTTTAGTTATACTAAGGTGTAAAGCATCAGTATTAGCAGCAAAAACAGTTGCACCACCAATCCCTTTGTTAAATAACCAAGTAATTGCATTACAGCCAGCTCCACCAACACCAAAAACCTTGATATTAGCTTTCCCAGCTTTTAGGTCATCAAAATTAATACTATGAGATTCCACATTATCAATTGCTTCTTTTGCAAAATCCAAAACCATTTTGTATTTTCTCTTTTGTTTAAACCTCCTTACACTTATAAAAGAAAACACTAACATTTAAATAATAGTGTTGCCTTTATATTATTGTAATTAATATAATTACAACTAGAAAAAAGAGCTCACCTCTTTGCAATCACCAATTTTAATGCACCGCAAAATGTTCTAAAATTGATTATTATAGAAATTAATATATTTCTTTATTTAAAAACTTTTATGTAGTAAAGAGTAATTATGAAATACCTATATCTTATTAAATAATAAAGTTTCCTATAACAAATCTTTAAGTTTCTCATCAACTCAGCTTAAAGTTTTATAAGATATAAGTTAAAAAAGATATTAAATCGTCTTTTTCCTTCAACATTTTTATTTAAAATAAAATTACTTAAATGTTAAAGCTCGTTCCAACCTCTCAATCTTTTTCCAAACCCTTTCTAACCTTTCATTAGCACTCTCAACAACAACTTTTAAAAAATCATCATCAACTAAAACTTTCCCACCAAACATTATAGGAAAACTAATATTTTCAGTAGAATGTAATTCAACCATGTTTCTTTTTCCACCCATAATTCCACTTCTTTTCCAACCGCTTTCTCTTGCCTTATTAACTAGTTTTTGTGCATCAGAAAGAGAAGCACAAGCAACATGTAAAATACAAGTAGTTTGCTGAAATTCAACCAACCCATCATAATCAATATCTTTCAAAGCCTTTTTCAACTCACCAAACTTAATCTTTTTATGTGTTCTAAAAAGAAAAGCATTTTCAATTTTATCAATTCCTCCTTTTAACAACACAACTCTTCCAGCACAACTTGAAGTTGTATAATATTCATCCATATTATTAATTTTTTCACACAATCCTCTAATCTTATCATCCCATTTACCTATGTTTGATTTGTCTTTTTTAGAAAGCTGCTTTTTCTTCATATCTTTAAATAACATTTTTCAAACATCTTTTCTCCCTTCAACATTTTTATTCAAGATAATGATTACTTAAATGTCAAACCTCTTCCCTACCCCCAACATCTTATCATCATCCCCCCGAGCACACAAAATCTGCAAACCAACAGGCACTCCATCAATCTTTCCAGCAGGGATTGAAATAGCAGGAATCTCTGCTAAATTAGCTAAAACACTTAAACTATCATAATTATACATCTCTTCAACAGAAATCTTTTGACCTAATTTATGAGGCAATTTAGGAACAGTTGGCATGATAATTACATCAAATTTTTTAAAAGCATTAGCAAATTCTTTTTCAATTATTTTTTTAGCCTTTAAAGCCTTACGATAATATTTTCCTGCAAACTCAGCTTTACTAATCTCACTACCCCCTAAAATTCTTCTTAAAACCTCTGCACCACAAACATCCTCAATTTTAAAACCATACATTCTCCCATCAAATTTTCTAGTTCCTGAAAAAAACTCAACATAAACAATTGGATAATAAGTTTGTATTCCTAAATCAATATATTTTAATTCAACATCTTTAAAACTCCATTTATTTTTCTCACAAACTTCTTTAATTTTATTCCTTATCAAACCCCATATTTGCTTATCTGCACTTATCTTAGGAACTCCAATAACTATCTTCCCAATCTTTTTCTTTTCATCAAAATTTCTAGAGATACTATCATTTTCATCCTTTCCCTTAATTACACTATAAATAATTTCACAATCTTCAACACAAGAACCTAAAGGCCCAATCTGATCTAAACTCATTGATAAATCAATTAATCCATATCTACTAACAGCACCATATGAAGGTTTCATTCCAACAACACCACAATGTGAAGCAGGATTTCTAATACTTCCACCAGTATCACTTCCAAGAGCAAAATCACAAAAACCAGCTACAACACTAGCAGCACTTCCAGAACTACTTCCTCCAGGAATTCTATCTAAAGCAGAAGGATTTTTACAAATTCCAAAAGCAGAAGTTTCTCCAGAACTTCCACAAGCAAACTCATCCATATTAGCCATACCTAAAACAATAGCATCTTCTTTCAATAATTTTTCAATAACTGTTGCATTATAAGTACTAATATAATTCTTTAAAGTCTTAGAAGCACAATCACAAATCAATCCTTTAACATTAATATTACTTTTAACAATAAGACCAATTCCAGCTAATCTTCCAGCACAACCAGATTTAATCTTTTTATCAACTTCACGAGCCTGACTAACAGCCTTCTCATTAATATGTAAAATACAATTCAGCTGAGAATTCTTTTTCTTAATTTTACTAATATAATTTTTAATATTTTGCTCTGCTGTCAATTTGCCTGACTTTATTAGTTTAACCTTTTCTTTTATCATCTTTTACTTTTTATTTTTTTATTCTATAAACCTAGTATCACAATCACTTATAGGGTATATTTTCGGTTCACAATATCTTTGTTTTAATATACAGTTTATTAATCTTTTTCTTTCTTTAGATTTTTCAGGGATTATTACTTGGTTTTCATTATCAATATAATCTTCTATTTTATCTTGTCTTTTTCTATATTTTTCAGGATTTCCTCCTTGAATCTCAATTTCCTCAATCATCTCTTGACATCTCTCATCAAGAAAGTGATATTCCCTATTTGTAATAATCTTACCATGATTACCTCTAATTATGTTTATCAATAATCTTTGATAATCTCCAATCCTATCAAGATCATATTGATAATATTTTTCTCTAATCTCTTTAAGTAATTTGCTTTTTTTATATCTTTTTTTCTTTTTTTGTCCTACTTTACTCATTATAAATATTAACTAAATATTCAATAGCTCTATTCTTTTCTTCTTCTGTTTTACAAACCCCCTTTAAAAACTCAATCCTAGATTCAATATCTCCTTTATCTTCTGGTACATTTATTTCACTAAGATAATCTAAAAGAGCAGGCCTTGTTATTCCATATTGTTTCCTTATATCTTCTTTTTTCATTTTCTTTTATTGTTTAACTAATATTTAACAAGCTCAATCAAGAGAGATTATCTGAGTATTTTCATCTTCTCATAATTTACTTAATCCAGTCATCTCCATCTCTATCTTTTGGATCATAACCTTTTCTAAAGGTTTGTTTTCATAAGATATTGATTATATTTAATTTGTTATTTCATAAGGTATTAATTTAAATTAAATCTCATTTCCAACTACCTCTTTCAGTAATTATAAAATCATCATTATGTTGAAGAGCATTTTTTAAGAAATTTTTTTTAAAATCTTTATCTTTACACACCTTTCTATTTTTCTCGCTCTTTTCAACTCTTTCAAAATCTTCTCTATCTATATAAAAATCCACTTCTTTATCATCTACTTTAGATAATGCTTTAGCAAATTTATCTAAAATTTGCTTTGCCTGTCTTTTAATTTTATTTTGGTCCATTTTCATCTAATTCATTTATTCTATTTAAAGGTTTATTTATTTCGTTTTTCATTATCTTAACTGCTTCTTTCCCGCAACTATCTCAAAAATCTATTATTTCTTTTGCTTGTTCAACAGAAACTTAAATGCCATTATAATTAGCATCATGTCTTATTTTCTTAAAACGACTAAGAAAATTTAATTTTAATTTATTCTTAATATTAATCTCTTTTAATCCATCTAAACTAATCTCATGATTTAAAGGTTCATAACCTAACAATCTCCATTTAGCTTCTCCTAATTGTCTTATTGACTCATAAATTTCTCTAAATATAACTGTAGAACTTTTATCACTAAGTAAAAGTTTTCTTGCAAAATCTCCTATTTTTTCTGCAGAATTAATCAGAGATTTAATCTTTTCCATATCTTTCTGTTTTCTTCTTAAAATTCTGGCTCTAACCATTAAATCAAAATCCATATTATTTTTTCACCTCTAAAAATCCCAATAAAACCACACCATTAGCAATATTATTAAACAAATTTAAATCTATTTTTTTCCTATTAAACAAATGAATTTGTATTTTTCTTTGTATAATCTTTTCAAATCCAGATAATTCATCTAATTGAATTGTTCCATAAACTCTTGATTCATAAGTTTCAATAGCAATATCAATATCAGAGTTGCTAACATCTTCTCCTTTTCTAAAACTTCCAAATAAACTAATTGACTTAGGATTTTTAAATTGCTCATTTAAAAACTCAACCAACCCACTTTGATAAACAAAATTTAAATTATAAACTATTTTTGCTCTTATAAAATTCAAACTTTTTTGATTTGCCTTTATCCTCCAAATACTACTTAATTTAGTAATCTCAATAATTTTCAAACTTTCTAATTCACCTAATATTTCTCCAATATTAGCCTTAGCTACTTTAGCTTCTTTAGCCAAATCAGACAAACTAAACTCTTTATCTGGCCAGCTAAACAAAACTTGCAAAATTCTCTCTTTACCAGTCTGAATATAAGACTTCCAGTATCTTTTTGGAACAATCGGTTTCTTCATATAACAATTGTTATATAATAGAACTATTTAAATCTTTTGGTTTTAGAGGTAATTTAAGGGATATAAAATTAATCAAAATCAATAATCTTATAATCACCACAACAACCAAGATTAATAATTCTTGTTCTACCAATTTTAGCTTCCCCTTTTGCCTCATGAATATGCCCACATAAAACCAATTTAGGCTGATATTTCTTAATATAATTCAAACTTACTTTACTTCCTGCATGTTTTCCCCTATAACTCTCAGGAGCATTAGAATTAGTAACTTTATCCAAAACACCATAAGGGGGTTGATGGCACACTAAAATATCAACATTTCTAAATCTATTTAGAATTCTTTTAGCTTTCTCAGTTTCTTTTTTTGCTTTTCTCATTCTTTTATCATAATTATCAGGTTTAAAATCTTTGATCCAATTTGTATCAACAAAATATTCTAAAAAACCTATTCTCAAATCTTTAATATTTCTAATTGAATTTTTAACAACATAAAAATCTTTAATTTTCTTTATATCTGAAACAAGATGAGGAATCTTTATCCCAAACTTTTTCTCATCTCTTCTAACATAGTTATCTTTAGGCCAAACATTACCTAATATCGAGTATACAGGAGCAAATCTAGTAAGATATTCTATTAATTTTATAGTAGAATTATAAATCTCCATACGGGCTCTTTTTTCTTGTTCAAGAGAATATTCTTTTTCAGACAATCCTTTTTTTTGTCTTTTAAACCCCTCAAAAGACATTTTTCTTGCAATATTTGCCTTGCCCAAATCCCCTGGACATAAAATTAAATCTACATTTTTAAAAATAGATTTATTATAATCATAATAACCATGAGGATCACCAATAGCTAATATCTTTACCATAATTTAACCAAAAAAATTAATTTATAAAACTATCTAAGGCACCAACCTATCTCTATCTCTTGGAAACATGCAAGCTTCCCTAATATTATATAAGTTTAATAAACACTGAGTAAATCTTTCCAAACCAATTGACCAACCAGAATGAAAAGGAGCTCCAAATCTAAAGCTATCAACATAATGCTTAAAATCTTTTGGGTTTAATCCTTTCTTTTTTAACATCTTAATCAACAAATCAGGGATATGGATTCTTTGTCCACCAGAACTAATTTCAACTCCACCATAAATAGCATCAAAACCTTCACTAAGCTTAGCATTAGCATCCTGCTCTTTAGGCATAATATAAAATGGTTTTAATGAAACAGGCCAAGAATGAACAAAAACAATTGTATGTGGAAATTTCTTACAAAGCTCTCTCTCATTTTCAGGAGACAAATCCTCTCCATATCTAATTTTTAAAAGTTTAGCAGTTTCATCATAACTAATATACTTTGCTTTAGGAACTTTTAATTTAACTCCTAAAATATCTAGTTCTTTTTTATTGTTTTTCAACACTTCAGAAACAATATCTTTAACAACATCTTCCATCTGTTTCATTATCTCCATCTGCCCTACAAAAGCCATTTCAATATCCATTTGTCTACACTCATTCAAATGTCTTACAGTATTATGTTTTTCAGCTCTCCAAACAGGAGTTATTGTAACTGTTTTTTCCATAGAACAAGCAACCATTTGTTTATATAATTGAGGAGATTGTGCTAAATAAGCTTTTTTTTCAAAATATTTTGCAGGAAATAATTCTGTTCCACCTTCAGAAGCAGAACTTATAATTGAAGGAGGTTGCATTTCAATAAATCCTTTTTTAACAAAATGCTCTCTAAATTTCATTGAAATAGTACTTTGAATCTTAAAAATTGCCTGGATTTTCTGTCTATGAAAATCCAAAAATCTATAATCTAATCTTTTAGGAAGTTCTGTCTTACTTCTATCACTAACATCAATTAAAAGAGGTTGCTCTGCTTTAGCAATTATTTCAATTTTATTAGGAATAATCTCCTTACCCCCTGGAGCTTGTTTACTTACCTTTAAATTTCCAATAACTCTAATAACACTTTCCCTTGAAATAGAATCAATTAATTTAAAAACTTCTTCAGAAACTTTTCCTTTTATAGTTGTAATCTGAATTCTTCCACTAATATCTTTTAAAACTAAAAACCTAATTTTACCAAGAGCTCTTGAGTCATGAACCCAACCAACAACTTCAACTTTCCCTGTCTTCTTTAATGCATCTTTAATATATGTTCTCATAATTATAGACATAAATTAGAATATATAAATTTACTTATTTTCTTAGTATCTACACAAATAATTAAAAACCTTATTAATCTTTTCTTCTTCAAATCTTTCTATTTTATCAATCTATTAACAATATCACTAACCTCTCTACCACTAATTTTTCCCTTAAACTTACTCATTATCAAACCCATATAAGCTCCAATAGAAAGCCCAGGCTTTTCCTTAACAAGTTTAGCAATCTCTGCCTCAATCTCACTTAAATCTACTCTTTCAATAGAAATAGCCTCATCAAGACTTTTTCCTCTAACAATCTCTTCCATTACATGTTTTATATTTCTTTTATCAATCTTATTATTTTTAACAGCATTAACAATACTCTCAATAATATCCAAGCTTAAAATCTCACTAACATCTTTACCCTCATGACTTGCTATTTCTTTTGGTATTTCAATTAAAATCTGATAAATAAATTTAGAATCTTTAATTAATTCTAATAAAACTCCAAACTCCTCTAGTTTATTTTCTTTCAACAGCAACTTAATCTGATACTCTTCTAATCCTTTTTTCATCAAATCTTTTCTAATCTCACTTCTTATTTTTGGTAAACTCCTTTTAGCTTCATCAATAATAGATTTGCTTATTTTTAATAAAGGCAAATCTGTTTCAGGATACATTCTTGCACTACTTGGCAAAGGTCTTAAAAATCTAGTTGTTGCATCTTCATTAGCACTTCTTACTTCTGGAACTAATTCTTTATCATCTTCTAAATTTTTTTTCTGTCTTTCAACTTCTTTTTCTACAACATTAACAAAAATCTTAGGATCTTGAAAACCTTTAATTTCAACTCTTGGATGTCCTTTAATACTAATATTAATATCCTGCCTTATAGTTCCAAGTCCCCTTTTAACTTTACAACTTCTTAAAATATCTCCAAGATGTAAAGCAATTTCTTTACATTGCTCTGCTGATTTAATATCAGGAGCAGTTACAATTTCAACTAAAGGAATTCCTAATCTATCTAATCGATAAATTTTTTTTCCATTTTTTTCTCCAACCGCTCTTGCAGCATCTTCTTCTAAATAAACATACCAAATTCCAACTCTACCATTTTCAGTTTCAATCCATCCATTTCTTCCTATTAATACACTTCTTTGAAAACCAGAAGTATTACTTCCATTAATAACAGTCTTTCTCATTATCTGAGTAATAGGAATAATCTCACAATTCAAAAGCATTGAAATATGTAAAGCAATTTTAAGAGCCTCTTGATTAATTAAATAAGGAGGTTCTTCATCAAGTTCAACAAGACAAGTAGTATTATAACCTTGATAAATAAATTCTTTATCCAAAGAAGCTTCAAACTCAGCAGCAACATCTATATCCCCGCCTTCCCCAGCTACAGCATGTAATCTTCTTTCAACTTCAAATTCAGGTTCATCATTTCTTAAAACAGAAGGACAATTACAATATAATTTATGTGTGTCTAGCTGCTGATGAACTTCTAATCCTGACTTAATCCTAATCTTTTTCTTTGTTTTAGTTTTTCTTATTTTCTTCATTTTAATTTTGATTTGAATCATAAACTTTTTAAAAGATTTATCTTCATAAAAACAAAAGATAAAACACATTAATAAATTTAATCATAATTATCTATATCTCATCAAGCACAATCAAGCTTTATTATCTGAACAGCTTAAGCTTATCATTTACATATCTTAATCTTATTATTTTTCCCTTAAATAACTCATCTTCAAAGCCCTAAATTTTATAGACTACCAGATTTTTAATAAATTTTTTTTAGATTTTGCAAAAAAAATAAGTATTTTAACAAATTTTTTTTTAGATTTTGCAAAAAAAAAGGCCAAATCAAAAGGGCCTTTTTTAAGTGGGGTTAGTCTTGATCTATCTTCTTCTTGTTCTTTCTGTTGGTGTTGCACTTGCTTTATTAGACACTTCTCCAGGAAAAACAGGCTCAACAAAATAATAATAAGCAACACCATTAACAACATCTACATCTAAATATGTAGAATATGTAGAATCAGTCGATGCTATTAATATGTACTGATCATCAGGGATTGTGCTTCGATACACATTATAATAATCAGCACCATTGTGTGTCCAAGTCAGCTGTATTTTCCCATCTTTAGCTCTTGCAAAGAGGTCTCTAACAACAGAAGAAACAAACTGACTAAAACTAATTGGATTAGTTAAAGGAGTAATCTTTAAAACCCGATAACCCAAACAATCTGAAACATATAAGGCATTATCAGGACCTAAAACCAAATCCATATACCAAGCACTATCAAACCCCGTCCCAACCACTGTTCTTGCACCAGTAGAAAGATTATATTTTAAAAGCTCTCCTGTAACAAGAACATAAAGATCTTTTCCCCAAAATCCTCCAAGACCAAATACAAGATGAACATCTGAACAACAAGGAAGACTTGTTACATCAAAATCTTGCAATCCATTTTCCTCATCCCAACTGCTAATCATCCCATGACCTCTGCCTTGTTGAACCCTTCCTCCTAAAAAAATATTGTTGTTACTGGGATTAACAGCAATATTATTGTAAAAATCAGGAACTGAAAAAAGCCTCCATGGATTTTCACCATATTCACTTTTGTAAACTCCTCTGCCTCCTGAATCAATAAATAACAAAGCTCCATAATTATCAAAACACATGTCTGCAATGTTATGAAAATTAACTTCAGGAGGAGGATAAAGCTGATTAGCAGTCCCATCTAAAAGAATTGCTGTGAGATGACTAAAAGGCCCATACCAATTTGTTTGTTGGCCTCTTCCTATTAATACACAGCCAGGAACTCCTGAAATTCTTCCATATACATCATATAAAACAGGATAAGGATTTCCTGAGATAGCATCTCCAAAAGACTCAAAAACACAAGGCCCAGGAAAAGAAGGAAGTATACGCCAAATACTTGTTGGAGTATATGAAGTCTTCCCAACATACAATGTTCCATCAGGCGCAAAAGTCATCCTGCCCAAATGAAGATTATAATCTTCACTTGCATAAGTTTCTACAACACAACCTTGAACCTCAGGAAGCGCTGCAAAACCAAGATTTGCAATGCAAATCACAATCATCACCTCAAAACAAATTGTCAAAACTCTCTTAGTCATAATCTTACTCCTTACTTTTCTTGCCCAAAATAGGCAGTTAACAAAAATTCAAAAACCAAAAAGGTGCTGAGTCCCAACTAAGGGGGCTTGGAATCTAAAACAAAATAAAGTCAGGACTCAGCATAACATTTCAAAAACCAAAAAGCTAGGCTCCCAACCCCAGCATGAGAAAAGTGAGAGGAAAGAAAAAGGAAGGTCAGGAGCCTAACAAAAACTCACTTAATCTGCATTCAGCCACATTTCAGCTAGTTCTGCTTTTATCCTCTCCATTTTATTAAGTAAAGATTTAAACCCTGGTATAACCTCCTTAGGATTATCCTTCTCATCAATAACATATGGAGTGATAAAAACCAACAGCTCTGTGTTTGACTGCAAATTATTTTTATGGCGGAATAATCCTCCAATAAGTGGAAGATCTCCAAGCACAGCAATCTTCCTCTTAATCTTGCTATCCTCTTGCGTAAGAATACGCGCAAGGAGAATGGTTTGACTATCCTTAACAATCATGTTAGTGATTGTTTCAGTCTCATCAATAACAGGCTCACCACTCACAAGATCTGGGCTAAGCTGTGAAAGAGCAAGGCTCATAATCATATCAACATCCTTTTCAGGAGTAATATTTGGCTTAACTCTCAGAGTCATGCCTACCTTGTTTCTCTCAATACTACTAGTAACAGTGCCACCAGTAGTTATTGTCGACGAACCCCTAAGTGCAATGTCCTTTCCCTTAAAGAATTCTGCATTCGCATTGTCCTTTGTAGAAAGGGTCTGCTCATTCAACACTTTTGCATCAACATTCTTAATCAAAAAGTCAAGAACGACATTAATATTTGCTCTAGTATTAAGAGCAATCTGGCTTCCAGAAATTCCGCCAGCCCCAAAGCTAGAGCCATGACTTTCTTGTTGAGTGACCTCAGTAAGAGTAAGAATCGAATTCTCTCCTAAGGCTCCAAAAGAACTAGGATCTGAAGCAATCCTAGGCCCAAGAGAATCCAACTTGCTCCTGTTAACTTCTACAACAATCGCCCTAATCTGAACCTGCTTACCAGGCTTATCAAGTTCATCAATAAACCCAATAATCTCCTCTATGTATTCCTTAGGCGATAAAACTAGGATAGACTTTGTTCTTGGTTCTGGGACAAATCTTATCCTGCCTATAATATTACTTATAGACATTTCCTCTCCAATTCTTGATCTAGAACCAGATCCAGACCACCAAGGAGTATATTCTCCAGGAGCTTCTTGCTGCGGTTGTTGCTGATCCTCCTCAACTTGGATTGTTTCCTCCAAGATTCCCACTTCACTTCTCCGTATCCTTGCGTTTGTACCAGGCTCATTAAAGATGGCATTAAGCCGCTCAGATAAATCCTCACAATCTGCATATTTCAAAACAACTTTTCTTGGCAGTTCAGCAGGTTCTGCTTTATCCAGCTCTCTAACAAGGTCCTCAATAACCCCATATGCCCCAGGGACTTTGCTTATCACAAAGATTTTCTTGGTATTTGGAACAGGCTGAAAAACTAACTGCCCATACAAAGGACCAATTGCTTTTTCAGCAGTTTCTCTCCCCCCACCAAAAATAATATCCATAATAGACATCCCACTAGTTCTCTGTCCTTCCCCCCCAAAAACAGTATTCAAAAGGTCAGATAACCCAATAGGATCAGAGTTATACACCTCAATAATCTTTGGTCTGACCGCATTAGGATCAATAGGTATATCCCACTTTTTTATCATCTGTTCAACAGACTCAAGCACTGTTTCTGGAGCTGTAACAGTAATTGTCATTAGCCTATTATCAGTGGTAATGCCTAGCTGATCAAGAGAAGTATAAGTAGTTGTTCTTCTCCCGCTGTATCCATAAGGTGAATAAGAAGTTCTCCCACTAGTTTCCTGAAGAGCTTCTTCAATTCTTGTTTTAGTATCTTCAGGATCAAGATACTTTAACTTAATAACCCTATGAGGTCTAGCTGGTGGAAGAACATCAAGTTTTTTAATAACTCCCTCTAATTCTTTTATATTCTCTTGACTTCCAAAAATCATAACCTTCTTTGCACTTGGAATCGGCCTGATAAGCAAGTTGGTAGTCCCAATCATGCTTTGCATATCTCTAACTATATCGCTGACCGAATTCTCAATTTCAGAAGGGTCTGCATACTTGAGATCAATAACCTTCCATGGTGATTCAATCTCTTTTATAGTCTCCCTATCAAGCTCCTGGATTAAGCACCTGATTTCCTCTAAATCAGAAGGACTTGCCCGAGCTATAATCCTCTTTCCTCTTAAATCAGGAATCAAAACTCTTGGAGCTTTAGCAACTGAAACAGTAATAGAAGTTGCTCCCCCACTCCTAACTTTCTGAACAGTTGCTGGTTTAGATTCTCTTGCACTTCCTGTACTTGAAGGCCTGCTCTCTAATCTTCCAGAACTCTCTCTAAGCACAGGTGTAGGATTTGGAAAAGGACCTCTAAAACCCCCTCTAAATGAAGAGCCCCTAAACCTATCAGAAGAAGTTTGTCTCCTTCTAACTCCTGTTGTGCTCTCCTCTCCCATAAGCTCAACAATCATCTGAACAAGTTCAGCAGGATCCATATGTTTAACTGGAAAGATTTGAACTTCTGAGGTCTGACCAACACCAGGAAGGTCAAACATTTTTATCAGTTTTTCCAGTCTTATTAGATTGTCAACAGTGTCTATCACCATCAATCTTCCTGAAGTCTCATCAGAGATGATAGAACCATGTTCCTCACTAACTGAGGAACTAATGATCTGAGCCATTTGAGCTGAATTATAGCTCTCAAGTTCAAAGATCTTCTGAACAATCAAATTAGGTTTATCCTTTAACCAAACCAAAGACATATTAGGATCCACAACAGGAATTGGTTCAAATTTAGCTTGACCAGCTGGCTTGAGGATAATCATATTGTTCTTTTCATTCTCAACATGAGTATATCCTCTTTCGCGGAGAGCAAACCAAATTTGCTCAAGAGTCTTGCTTCTTGTAAGCCTTTTTGAGGAGTAAATACTGATTTTCAGCTTCATCAACTCCTCGTCTGAATAGTGAATAACTTTCCCTGTCCACTCAGAAATTTTTTGAAGAAGCTCTTTCATCTCAACATTACTGAGATTAATACTCTCCAAGGGCTCATTCACATCCACAACATCATTCACATCTCCAGGACCAAAAACCCCAAGACTAAAAGAACTCATCATGAGATCTCTGATAGCCCCAATTGCATTGGGATCTTCCCTTATCGCATTT
The DNA here is from genome assembly GCA_017609795.1 of Candidatus Pacearchaeota archaeon. Lineage (GTDB taxonomy): Archaea > Nanobdellota > Nanobdellia > Pacearchaeales > GW2011-AR1 > ARS1285. The sequence continues at coordinate 16,243 of JAFCDH010000004.1, forward strand.
GGATCTGTAAAATCCAAATCAGGAAAATCTTTTTGAAGTTTCTCAAGGTTAGGATTATTTTGGTCAAGTCCTTGAACAAAGGCCACTGGATCAAATCTTCCAGGACCTCTTCTTCCTCTAGGACCTCTATCTCCAAATCTTCCACCTGGACGCCTGCCTTCTCTTGCTTCTCTAATGAATTCAGGTCCTCTAAACTCATTAGGCTCCTCAACAACATTAGGCTCACTAACATTCACATCTGTCTCAAGCCTAGATTTCTCCTCTTTTGGTTGCCCTGGTTGTTCTTTTCCACAACCAACCAAGAACAAACAAGCCATCAAACAAATTGTAATCCACACAAACTTCATAATCAAATCTCCTTTTCTTTCTCTTTAAGAGAAAAATAGTGGACTCTGCAATATCTGTGTGTGAAAAGAGTCGGAACGATAAAACTCAAGACAAAGCAGAACCCACAACAACATCAGTAACATTAGCTAATTTGAGACCAACAAATAAAATGCACATATGAAAAAACAGATGATAAACCACAAAGTACACCACCTTGCAATTGATCTGCCCTTCCATATAAGCAAAATTAAGTTGATCAAAAACTCAACTATTGACAAAAACACTAAGGCCCCCATCCAAAAATCACCTCAAAAAGCCCTCCTAAAAACTCTTCTGAGTTTTCTGCTGTTTTTATCTCAAAAAAACAACGCAATAAGTAGGACACCATAAATCACAATATCCCACTTAATCTTTATAACTTCTCCTTGTATCTTCATTTTCAATCTCTTTTCAAAAGAAAAATCTTAAAAAGTGGTCCTAACCACTATCATAAAGGTGATGCCCTAACCTAAATGAAAAGTAAATCAGGACCACTTCAAATCTGTAAATTATCAAACAAAAACAAATCACACTTTTCCTAAGTATCTCAATAAATAATAACACTTCACAAAGCAGAAAATTAAGTGTTTAAGTAAAAGAAAGATACCAAAATAATAAAATAACAATACAAAAAAAAGGTGCTGAGTCCCAACTAAGGGGGCTTAAGTGAGGAAAGAACAAGCTAGAGCTCAGCATAAAAAACCTAGGCCTCTAATCCCCAAAAAAAGCAAGGATGTTTGAGAAGACATAAGGAGACATGTAAGAGGCCTAGGAAAAACCAAAATAAAACAAAAACAGGACCCTTAGAAAAGAGACATCTTTGCGGTTTTAGGAGGGGACTAAGGGCCCTGCAAAACTCAATATAAAATAACAAATGATTGCAGTTCTCAATATCCTATAATCTCAATCAAGCTTTTGTCTGATTAGCTTAAGCTTATCATTTCCCTCCTAATCTAAATAAAACATCTCATAATATTTCATATAAGATATTAGTTCATCAAAATATTAATTTATTATTTCACAATACAAAACAAAAGAGAAGCTGGGCCTCGACACCTCCGAAAGGCAAATTCACCCACCAAAAGAATGTCAAGAACCCAGCTCCACAGGGTCAAAGCTTCAAAAGGTAAACAAGACCTTATTTAGGTCCTCCACCTCCTTGACTTTGATTTTGTTCACCCCAGACAGTTCCACTTTGCTTCTGAATGCCTGCGCCGATTTGTCCTTGTCCTGCAAAACTTAGTCCAAATTGACTTTGATCCTGGCTAGTGCAACGATTTCGCTGTCTTTGAGACTGAACATAACCGCCGGCGTTAATCTGGCCCATTTTGCCACAACCAACTTGCTTATTCTTAATGCCGGCTTCAGCACCTTGGGATTGGTTCATTCCTCTGCAACCAATTACCTGATTTTGACCGCCAACAGCGCATTCTGCTTGTTTTTGGCGACCAATCCCTTGACATTTGATTGAGATCCCGCCGGCGCCGAGTAATTGTTCTTGTCTTTGCGATCTTCCCATACTGTTCTGGCCTTGGTTCTGACCTGTCAAAGAAAGTCCGCCAGTCACTTGAAAACCACAACCAGCTTGCATTCTCCTCTGGCCAATTCCAGTAGACTGGCCCTGGCTCATCTTACCATGGCCACCAATAGCAAAGGCATCGTCAAAGGGAAAAAGTATTACCATTACAGCAATAAGAAAAACTAACTGCTTCATAATAAAACTCCTTAAATCTCCCTCCAAGTTAATAAATTTCTTTCCAAGCAGAACACAATTCTGAATGGAACACAAAACAACTAATCTTTATTTCTTTCTATAAAAAAGAGATTAACACTTCAAACTATTAATTAAACAATTAGTTAGGTTTCTCTCCAGAAACTTCCTGAAGAACTTGAGGGTTCACATGATCGTTGCTATTACCCTTAGCAGGGATTACAGACTTTTTTGGCCCTTCAATCTGAGTCTTAAGAGCAACTGTTCTTCCATTTCTAATTGTAAAAACAGCCACCCTTATACAGTTCTCATCCTCTGCTTTGGCATTACTTGAAACAGCCCCGATTGTTCCGCCGCCAGAATTGTTATCACTAGTATAAGCAGGAGCAAAACCCAACCCAAATGAAGAGCCATGGTAAATTCGGTTCTGCCCAGTATGAGGAACAACAACTTGTCCTCCTCCTTTCTTAGCAATCTGTATTGCTTTTGCAAGACCATGGATTTCCGTGATAGTCTTTCCTGTTTTAAGATTGACTATCCCAAGAAATTGAACATCATTAGCCAATTCCTTAGGACTCAACCCCATTCTAAAGATAACACCCTCCTTGTTAGACCGAAGTTTATACAAAAAGGCTCTCTTATATGTAAAGCCTTTCTTAAACCCGCGATCAGTCGTCTTTAGAACATTGTCAATCATTCCGTCAGTCCATAATCCTTCAAGAAGATCTAAAGGAAATGGAAAGTCAGTCCATGTATCAATCCCATCTCTTGGCATTTGCCAGGGCGGGCTAGGATAATAAGGCTGGATGTTGTTGGCTCTCTCATCATACTCTGAATATGAATAAGAGTATGGAGAATAAGTGACTCTTGATATTCCAACTCCACCATATGCTGCTTGTTTTTGACCTTGTCCCTGCACCTGACCTTGATCTTGATTTTGAACTTGGTCAGGATCACTTGGACCAGGAGGACAAGCCACACCTCCGCCACCGCCAGAACCTTGAGGACCTGGGCCTTGGAAACCTGCAAAGGCACTTCCACTGCTAATTAACACAAGCACAATCAAAATATCGAAAAACCGCTTCATTTTCAATCTCCTTTTTCTTTCCAAGTTAACATTTTTCCAAGCAGAACACAATTCTGAATGGAACACAAAACAACTAATCTTTATTTCCTTACTTGCCTCCTTTCTTATTTAAAAACCCCAGCTTTAAAAATTGAAATTAATAAGATTTAAGATAATAATCTCAACAACACTGGAACCACCACTAAAACCTTTTCTCACCTTCCAACTCCTTTTCTTCCCTCCCTAAATTATATTTATCCCAGAACTTTTTCACTGCCCCAAAAAAGTCAAGACATCCTATCTATGACTCTTTTCACAAACCTTCTCATATTCTTACCTAAAGGATAAATTCCTTTTTCAAGCTGTCCTTTTATCCTTTCTACCTTTTCCTTTCCATTACCTTCAAGAAGATCCTCAACTTTTTCAGGAAGATCTTCAATATCAACCTTCTGCTTCTTCATAAAAAATCCTTTCAAAAAAAGAGTGGTGAGCCCATACAATAAAATTGACCTGTAAAACCTGTGCGTTGGAAAAACAAGTATTCTCCTAAAGTATAGGGCCCACCACAAAAAACAAACAACAACTGTCATCAAAAATCCAAAACAGGGCCTTGAAATCAAAGAAACAACAAAACATAGAAGTAAAAACTCAATGTCCTATACAAATCTTATCAAATATAACTAAAGAATAATACCAAAAACTGAGAGGTATAAGATTAACCTGGTATTTAACAAAGAAGTCATTTTCTTAACACCTCTCAGCATTACATTAGCCTTTTCATCTTTTAGATTATACCAAGAAATTTTCTTCCTCCACCAGAATTCCTATATCTCCCTTGCTTAGGATTTCCTGTTCTTTTAGAAGGCTTAGTGACAGGATTCCTTCTTGATTTTTTCTTTTCCCTCTTCTCCTTTAAAGGAATTCTTATCAACCATCTTTTTAAACCTCGCTTTCCCTTAAAAAAAGATTAACATTCTTTGTCTATCTCTTCAAGCACAAATTAGCTTGATTATCTGAGTTTTCCAAAGCTTTGCTCATCATCCACAAAGCATTCTATAATTAACAGAGATTAATTAAAAATCAGATTTGAGTTAGTAAAACTTCTCAAATCAGAATTCCAGATAAAATATAATACCAAAAAAGAGCCCTAAGTTACTATCCTTAAATCAACCTCGCATGGCACTGATTGTGGGAAAGTTGATAAACATAAGCTAATTATCTGCTTATGCAGAAATTCACTTAGGACCCTAACCTGAGAGGAATAGTTCCCACAATCTTCTAACCAATATTTTTTAAAAGATAATAGCAAAAAAGAGGGGCTTCTCTAACCTAATCCAGACAAAAGTAGGTTTTGGAAAAGTGTTGGGAACATCCGGATTAGCTTTTAATGTTTTAAAAACAAAAGAAGCCCCAAAAAATCAAGAGCTTAAAACATCTATGCTCTTAATCTTCTTCCTATCACACTGGTCATAAACCCCTGAAACAAGAAATCCAGAAAAACAAACAAAAGCAAGCAAAGTCCAGTGAATGCTTTCCTCTCGTGTAACAAAAAAGCTAAATTCTTGTGCTTTTGCAAAATCTTTTTTTCCTTGTTTAAGAACAGTTGATTTGCCAGTAGTTTGACAATAATAAAGCAAATCATCTGCAACCTGTGCAGGAGTTTTTTGATTTAATCCCTTATCAACCATATTTGAAAAATAAGTTGACAAAAGAAACAATCCTAAAGGAACAACAAAAAACAGCATACATCTCCATTTTCCATCCATGGATTTGACAATGATTATAGTTAAAATCAAAGCAAAAACCACAGTTCCAATCCTACCCCAAGAAGTAGAGTGAAAACTTAGAAAAAGAGATGCACCTGTGAAAAATCCTCCAATAAACCTTTTCATAGCCCAGGCCTTTCATTAAATTAAAGAAATCAAATCAAGGAATCAAAGCTTATTTATTTATATTTATTTAGTCACGAACCTGTTTTCCCTTAAAGGCACGAACAACCCCAGATAAGCAATCATCCTCAATAAAACCTGAGCCATTTCCAGTGCTATGGTCTCCTGCTCTGCTTCCAACAGCCATATTATTTGCTGCTTGAGAACC
>JAFCDH010000001.1 GCA_017609795.1 Candidatus Pacearchaeota archaeon
CTTAAGTGCTACTCTTTCTTGTTATATGTGGGGTATTTTAGCATTAATTATGGAAATGTATACACATATCTTAGAAAAGTTAGAGAGGAAAAAATGAAAAAAAAGAATAAAATAACAATGAAAGAATTAAATAAACAAGAAAGAGAAATTAAAAAAAGAATTAAAAAAATAGATAAAAAATTAAAACAAAGAGAGAGAAAAGAATTTAATTTAAAAAATCTAAAAACCACACAAAAATTAGCCCCATACCAAATATTTGATAATGATAAACTTGCACAGAAAATTAAGGGGATGTTAAGATGAATAAAATAATAAAAATAATTGCTTGGACAATATTAATAGCTATAATTTGTTTAATTATTTATGGATTTACTTTAAGAATGATTAGTGGGAATATTTGTAAAAAAGAATGTAGAGAAAGAGGAACTTTTGCTTATAAAGTTTTTCCAAATTCAGAATTAAATTTAAGAGATATTTGTATGTGCGTTTATCCTGATAACAAATTTGAGAGTTTTATAATAAAATGAAAAGAGAATATTTTATAAGTTTTATTAGCACTAAAGATGAAAAATTTAGATATAGTCATAGAGTTATAATTGTAAAAGATGGAAATTTTAATATTAATAAAGTTATAAAATTCTTAGAAGAAGCAGATAAATGTAAAGACATTGTTATATTAAACTTTAAAGAATTAAAATCTTATGAAAAATGATAGATAAAGAAAAAAAACTTATAGATTGGAATAATTTTTTAAAAGAGAAATTTAAAATCCCAGAAAGATTTGAATTAGTAGATAAAGACAAACCTAAAGATAAAGGAAATCCTTATATGAAATTTATTTTAATATTCTTAGGAATTTTAGCCGTTGCTGGTTCTCTGGCCTATAATGGTTCTCAGGGAAATTATAAAAGTGATATCGATTGTGGGAATAATACAATGATTTGTGAAGCAGATACATTAAATTGTGATTGTGAGAAATGTCCTGATAATAATTGTAATTGCGATTGTCCTGACTTTCCTTCAGATTTAGATATTGATTTAAATATTGTTAATGAAACAGAATAAAAATGACAACTAAAAAAGAAATAGATTATGAAAGAAAAGCAAAATTAGAAGTAGAAAAAATTAGGCACGAAAATCGTATGACTGAAATAGAAGAAGAAAGAAAAGCAAAAATACAGGTTGAAAATAAGAAATTTGATAATCAAAAACAAATTCAAAGAATTAGAAATGCTGATATACAAAGGGCGCAATTAAGGAAATATTAAAAATGAAATCTTACTGGGAAAGAAGAAGAGAAGAAAGAGAAAATAAGAAACAAATCACAAAAGAACAAGTAGAACAAGCTGAAAAAGATTTTGCTGAAAAATTAAATAAAAAAGCAAAAGGAATAAATGACAAGAGATAATTTGAAGATGAAAAAGAAAAAAGAAGAAAGCTGGACTGATTATCCTAAATATAAAAATAAAAATGTTTTTGACAGAATTGCAGATAAATTTCATGGAAAAGAATTTTTGATAGCATTTTGTTTAGTTTTAGGTTTTTATATATCAATAAAATTTTGAAAATGGAAGTAAAAAGTCAAACACAACAAATTGAAACTTATGAAATGGTAGGGGATATAAAAAAATATAAAACTTCTGCAAAGACTATTAAAGGAATTGTTTTGGGTTTAATTCAAAAATTTAGAAATGATGCAAAAAAAGGAAAAATCTATTCTCCAACAGAATTAGAATGGGTTTTTTCAGAATCATTAAGAAGATTTAATGAATATTATCCTAATAAAATAGTAAAAAATGAAATCACAATTTTAGATGGTTGGAAAGGAAAAGATGTTAAAGAAGTTTATAAGGGATTTGATAAAGATTTTACAATAATACAACATGTTAAAGACAAAGAAACTGGAGAAATCACTGAATTCCCTCATACTGTAAAAAAAGAGGATTTCAATAGAATACTATTCATAATTAAAAAACTGCCCTTAAATGAGCCCGTATCGTGTTATTTGATAGCTAAAAAATTAGGGTATGGTGAATGGAAGAACTTGTGGAAAGAAAGAAAAGAATATTTTAAATTTTACTACTTTCCTATTAAAGTATGTGAAGCATTAAAAATAATTAACTATTCTGGAAAAGGGACAATAATCAGAAAGGTTTAAATAGTATGTTACATTAGTTTATATGAGGTTACAAATGGTATGTAAGCACAATTGGAAAAGAATTTATTTTAGAAAAAAAGTTGGAAATAATAGAAAATGGGTAACAATACCTAATAAGTTTATTTGTGATAAATGTTTGGAAATAAGGGAGTTAAAATAACAAAATGCCATATAAAGATTATCAAAAAAGATTAGAATATCATAGAAAATATTATCAGGAGAATAAAGATAAATGGAAAAAGGAAAATTTTTGTGTAGATTGTAAAAAAAATATTTGGGATAATCATTTAAGGTGTATTTCTTGTGAGATTAAAAGAAGATGGAAAAAGGGAATTATTGATATTGATAAAATGAGAATTTTAGCTAAACAAACACATACAGGAAAAATAGTCTCACAAGAAACAAGAGATAAGATTAGTAAGACACAAAAAGGAATGAAAAAGCCATGGGTTATTGAAAGAAATAAGTTTTATAATAAAATAGATAATACCTTTAGAAGATTAAGAAATACCGAAGAATTTAAAAAGAAGATGTTTAAAGGAATGTGTAAAAAACCAACAAAACCAGAATTCTTTGTAATCGATTTGATAAAAGAAAAAAATCTTCCCTTTGAGTATGTTGGGGATGGGAAGGTTATTATATCTAAATTAAACCCAAATTTTATATCTACAAATGGAAAGAAAAAAATTATTGAGGTTTTTGGAAGGTTTTGGCATGAAACATATCATAATGTTGATTATACGAGAACAGAAAAAGGTAGAAGGGAATTTTTAAAAAGATTGGGATATGAATTACTTGTTTTATGGGATGATGAGTTAAATAAACAAAATAAAGAAAGAGTATATAATAAAATTAATAATTTTGAAGTTCAAGGAGAATTTGAATAAATGATATGGAAAATAATGTTAATAATCAATATAATAATACTGGTTTGGATAATAAAAATATGGGCAGAAAAATATTTAAAATGAATAATAAACTTTTATATTTTGTAATAATAATCTTAGTCTTAGTTGTAGTTGGAATGTTTTATAATTATTCAATCAAACCAAAACAAGAAGAAAAAGTAAAAGATAAAGGAAAAATGGAATTAATTGACTCTATACTTCAAGAAGGAATACCGACAGGATATATATTTTGTCCTGATGTTAATTGGACTCAAATAGAAAATCTTAATAATACAGAAATTTTTAATACATATAAACAACTTTGTGCAACAGACGAAGATGTTTTTATAATAAGAAGTAATTTAGAAAATCTTTGTCAATCTGAATATCAAAGAGGATTAGGAGATGGGCAACAGCAAGGATATAATGTTGGTAAATCAGAATGTTAAATAATTTCAGGGGATAGAAATGGTTAAAGAAGATAAATTTGAAAAGGGGATTAAAATGAGGTGTGTCGTATAAGTTACAAAATGGGAAATGAAATAATACATTATATAAAGAAGCACAATAATAGATTAGTCTATATTTGTAATTGGGCTTGTGGAATAACTAAAGGGAAATTTACAGCTATGAAAGGAAAAGTAACTTGCAAAAATTGTAAAAGAATACTTTATAAGGAGGTTAATAATAATGGGAAAACAACCAAAAAAAAGAAAACTAAGTGAAACAAGATTAATTGGTGGAGAAACAAGGGCTTTAGCAAATAAACTTCATAGAGATGAACATATAATTGTAGATAAACATTTACCAACCCATACAGCAGAATATTATTATCACATGGCTTGTTGGATTTATGGAAATTTATTTGATGAGTTACAAGAGATTAAAGATTTAATAAAAAAGAAAAGAAAGAAGAGAAAACCATCAGAATATAATTTATTTGTTTCAGAAAAGATGAAAGAAGGAATGACTTTAAAAGAAGCAGTTGCAGAATATAAAACTTCGTATAACAAATAAAAACTGCAATGGAGATTATCAAAGAAAGAGCAGGAAAGGAGTTGATTTAATCATGGTAAAAAAAGAAACATACGAAGAATGTTATAATAGGATTTACAAAATGATGCACCCTATTGGAATGAAAGATGGAAGAGAGTTATCTAAATTAGTAAAAAAGAAAGGTAATTTTGTATTTCCACTTTATAGAAGTGTTTTAGTTGTAACCCCACTTAAAGGAGGACAAATTATGTTAGATTTTTTCCATGACCCTGCTTGGCTTGGAAATGAGAGAACTAAAAAAACAATTAAAAAATTTAAAGATGGAAAATCAATCCTATTGCAAGGACAAAGAAGTGGAGTAGATGTTTGGTATGGATTTGAAAGCAGAGATATTGCTATGAAAATATCAGATTTATTTTTTGAGGAATTAGAGGGAGTTGTAAAGAAACATCAGAAACGGATGGAAGATAGTTGGGATAAAGCAGTAAGGAAACAAAATAAAAGGAGAAAACAATATGATAAAAGTAAATAAAGATTTAATACAAGGGAGGAAAAAAGATTAAATGAAAGATGAAATTTGAAACTAAATTAAATATAATATTTGGAATAACTGCAATAGTGATGGTTTGGGCATCTTGGTATGTAAGTTCATTTATGTAAAATGGGAATAAATGAAAAAATTGATGCACTGAAAAAGAAAACAAGAGAATATGAAGATGAATTGAAAGATTTAATAGAAAGTGATACATTTAAGATTTCAACAAATACTGCATTTTTACAAAATATAAAATTACAAGAAAAGTTTGAGGGATTTGGATTTTTTCCAGATTGGCTTAAATTAAAACATCAACAAATGTGGGATAAACAAACTGATGGAGATGTTGAAATTACTTTTAAAATTAAAATTCAAAAAGAAAAGGGGATTAAAATGAGGTGTGTCGTATAAGTTACAAATTACGAACTAAATACAATGGAGGTTAAACATGAAACGATTTGATTTAAAAGAAACAATAAGAAGATTAAGTGAGTTAGAATTAGAATCACAAAGAAAGGAATACTTTGGAGATGCAACTGAATATGCTTTTAGAAGGCATGTTTTAATATTACTCAATGGGTTAAAAAGAAAGCCAAGAACAATGTCTAAGTATAATTTACATGTATCTAAAGAAATGAAGGCAGGAAAAACAATGGAAGAAGCTGTTAAAACTTGGAGGAAAAAATAACTTCGCTTATCATAAAAAATGGGAAATAAAAAACAAAAGAAATATGATTCAGGAAAAGAGTTTTTATTAATTAATAAGATTGATGATATTTGTGAATTTGAAATACCTGATTATTATAAGATTATTTTGATACTAAAAATAATAAGAAATTGGAGGGATGAATTTTAGAGGGAAGAGATACATTTGGAAATTAATTGAAATCAAAGAAAATGGAAAAAGAATTTAATTTAAGTGAGAAAATATTTGGAATTAGACAAGGATTTGTAGCTTATGAAGAAGAAATTAAAGAATTTATTAAGAGAGTGAAGATTGAATTTTATAGACCCTCAACTAATTGGGATAACTTTGAAGAGATAATAGACAAACTAGCAGGAGATAAATTAACATGAAAACAATAAATTGGAATTTTAAATTGAAGAATTGTATTATTTGTAATAATATTTTTAAACCAACTAATGGAAAACAAATAACTTGTTGTAAGGAATGTGAGGAAAAAAGAAAACTAAATTATAATAAGAAATATAACAAAAATAATCCTGAAATTGTTGCTAAATCTGTTAGAGAACATTATCAAAGAAATAAAAAAAAGAAATGTGAATATCAAATAAAATATAATCAAAATCATAAAGATGTTATTAAATTAAGAAATGATACAAGAGAATATATTAGGAAAAATAAGATAAATTTTGTTGGTCTTTGTTTAGATTGTGGGAGATTATGTAAAAGAGAAATACATCATATAACTCCAACCATTCAAGGATTTATTTTAATCTGTCAAGATTGCCATTACAAAAGACATAATAAAAGGAGTAGAAGATGAGTTTTAAATCAATAAAAGAACTAAAAGCAAGGATTGAGGGAACTTCTGAAAATTAGGTAAATAACTGAAATGGTATACAAAATTAAAGAAGTAAAAAATATGTATCAGTTCGTTGGAACAAGAGAAGTAGAATTACAAGAATATGATTTTGGAATAGTTTTTCCAGAGTTTTGTTTTGTTTGGAAGGATGGAAAAAAGATAAATAAGAAAATAATAAGGGAGTTATTGAAAATGAAAGATGAAGTAGAATTAGAAGATAAGAAAAGATTAAAGGAGAAGTCAAATGGTTAAAAACAATAAAGGTTGTGGAAGAATGTTAGCAATATCAGAAGATAGAGATTGTGGGGCATTTTGTCCTTTTTGTAAAGAAATTCATTATTGTGTTCTTTGTGGAGGGGGATATGAATTACATAGAATTGCACTAAATATGATGGCTAAAGAAATGAAGAAGAAGAAAACTTCCCAAAAACAGAGGAAAATGAAATGACAATTAAAAACTTAGAACAAATGAGCAAAAGAATATGTAAAGGATGTAAAAAAGAAATAAGAATTGTAATAATTGAAAACCATAAAGCACCTTTACAAATATATCCAAAAGAAAGATTAAATTATTGTGATGAATGTTGGGAGAAAAGATGAACAAACATTGCATAAGGTGTGGAAGAAAATGTAAATCACAAATGGAAGAAGATGCTGAGCTTTGTGAATATCATTTGAGAAATAAATTAATAGATGATGTTAATAATGCAATATCAAGAATTTCAATATGAATAACAAAAACAAATAAACTATGACAAAAACTAAAACTTTAAATAAAAATTTAGGGCTTATTTGCCCTGTATGGCAGAGGGCCTGGAAACCTACCAGTGAGCCCGCGGGTGTAAACTGGGAAGCAGGTTCGAATCCTGCCTCTGCTAATTGTGAGTAAACACAATAATAAATCCAGTGTGAGTCTGTGCAAGCTCAGACACTCAGGAAAGACTGGGATTGAGGGGAGTGATTAGATATTAACTGTATATGGATGCTCCCCTCATTAAATTCAAATAAAATGGGAACTTTAAAAGAACAAATTGAAGAAGAAATAAAATTCTTATGGGCAATAAGACAAATTTGTTTCAATAAAAGAATTTTAAAGAAAATACAATTTAGAGAGAAGATACTAAAAAATAAATTAAAGGAGTGTAGTTTAAAATAAAAATGGGAAATGGTTTATTTATAACAGATAAGGAAGCAATTAGAATTATCAGAAAAGAGAATAGAGAATTAGAAAGTGAAGTTATTAAATTAAAAAAGGAAATTAAGAATTTAAAGAAAACAAGTGTTTATTGTGAAACTTGTAAAAAACATATTGGATTTTATTTAAAAAAAGGAGGATATGAACTTTTGAATGGGGTAATTCAGCATGGACAAGGAAAAGGAAAAAAAGAATTATTAAGTTTTTGTTCAAGAAAATGTGAGGAGGAAAATAAAAAATGATAGAAATTAGTTTTAATAATGTTGGAATGATTATCTTTAGTTGTAATCATGTTAAAGGATATAATAAAGGTAATGGAAAAAGATTATGTTCAAAATGTAGAAAGAAGATTATTAATAAATTAAATAGTTCGCTTTGTAGGTAAATATGGGAAATAATGAAGATAAATGTTGTAGATGTAAGGAAAAAAGTTTAATGCAAGTGATGTTGCCAATAGCAGAAGTTACTGAAACTGGTAGGGTTGTTTTCCCACAAGAAACAGAACAACAATCAGTTCAAATACCAGTTCCTTTATGTTTTAAATGTATGCAATTTGCAAGTGAAGGTTGGATTAATTTAATGAAAGTTCCTAATAAAGAGAAATATCAATTAATAGAATGTTGTGATAGGAATAGTGATTTTTCTTTAAGAAAAATTGAGGAAAGATATAAAAGTGGGGAATTGAAAAAAGACATAAAAGAAACTTTAGAAAAGTTGGGAAAAACAAAAGAACAAATTAAAAAACAGAAGATGAAAAATACTCCTTTTAGGATTTCAATAATTGTTGATGAGATTATGGATAATTTTAAAGATTTTGAGAAAAAGGTTAAGGAAAAGAGTTCCGAAAACATAGGAAAGGAGAAGTCAAATGGATAATCCTTGTTTAGTGTGTCAAAAGAAAGAAGCAGTTGATAGTGGAATGTGTGAGGATTGTTATGATAAAGCTTGTGATTATGCTGAACAAAAATATTATGAAGATGAAGAAGAAAAGAGATTAAAAAAAGTAAAGATTAGAAAAACAATAAACAAAAGTTCCCAAAAACAGAGGAAAATGAAATGACAATTAAAAACAAAGAACAAATACAAGGGAGGAAAAAAGATTAAATGAAAAAGATATTAACAAAACAAGAAAGAGAAGATGCAATGGGTGATTTATTAGGAATAGCTTTTATTATATTTTTAATAGTTATTGGAATAATGTTTTCTATGGGAATAGTTTCTGCAACTAATGGAACTGGAACAATTAATTTGAGTGAATCTAATATTACTTTAAATCCAAATTTATTGAAGGTTTCTGGTAATTTTTCAATCTTTGGAAATTTGAATGTTTCAGGTAGGTTGTATTTAGGGGAATTAATTGAAGGAAATTTTACAATAAAATCTATAACTATTGGAACAGAAAGAAACGCATCTGGGTTTTTAGAAGATGCAATCCAAATGACAAGTTATGAAGGAGATTTTTATAAACATCCTGAATTAAATTTAACAAGTGAAGTTACTTATGCGAGTTTTATAGCTTCTGAAAGATTTTTGAATGAAAGTGAGTGTGTTAAGCTTTATGTAGTAGGAACAAGAGTAGAATTAGTTGAATTAGAAAAAAAGTGGTGGCAATTTTGGAAAAATAAAGATAAATTAGTATTTAATCCAATAGTTGCTTATGTTTGTGAACAAAAAGTTAATGAAGTAAGGTATTATCCATAAAATCAAAATGAGCAAAAAACAAATAGATGAATTGGATATGGATGTTGGATTCTTATTTGGGATTTTAATGTTAGGATTTTATTTAATATTTTTAGATAAATTAATTTCATTTGGTTTAGCATTAGCATTGGGGTTATGGGGAGTTTTAATTAAATTAAGGAAATTAAACCTAAAATAGGAGAGAATAAATGAAAACACCAACAACACAAGAAATAATTGAAGTAGCAGAATGTTTAAAAGCTGGTTTCAAGGCACAAGATTTCCAATTAGGAATTGGAAAGGTTACTGAAAGATTATTTAAAAATAAATTAAATAAGATTATTAGGATGTTGAAATGTCCTATGAGAAAAATAGATATTAAATAAATAATGGAAAAAGACAAATGAATAAAAAAGAATATAATAAAAAGTTATTTGAATTAAAAAAACAATGTGGATTTTGGGGAAGAGGATATGTCCATTATGCTAAATTTCAAAAAGGATTAGATAAATTAAATAAAGAGTTAGAGGAAAAGGACAAATGACAACCAAAGAAGAAGCAGATAAAAGAAGAAAGGAGAAATCAAATAATGGGAACTCTGCAGGGATTGGGGTTTTATGTTATGGTTTAATAATGTTAATTTTTATAAATTTAAATATTATGTCACTAAAATGAAACAAAAATTTTCAACTAAATGGGTAGGAAGTAAACAACCAAGAAAACAAAGAAAATACAGAGCTAATGCTCAATCTTTGGAACGATAAGATGATAAAAATAATACTTGCTTTTATATTAGGATTTGGAGTGGGAGTTTGGTTTCAGTATTTAAATGTTTTATTTTGGAGGAATAAAGCTAAAAGAGATTCAATTAAATCTTAGAATGAAATTAATAAATACTATGGAGGTTAAAAATGAAGATAAAAACACACTTATATGATATTGAGATTAAACCAAAAGGTTTTTTTGAAAAAGGAGTAGATGAAAAAGAAACTATAGGTTTTGGGAGCAAGATTGTTAAATTGCTTTTGGATAAGTTTACAATGGACAAAATTAAAATAGAATATTCAGATGAAGAAAAAGATGCTACCTTATGAAGAGAAGATACTAAAAGATATTTATGCTGACGAGCAGTTAGATATATTTGGTATTTTTAAAGAAAGAAGAATTAAGGAACAAAAAAGAAAAGAGTTAAAATCAATTAGAATTTTTGAAGAGAGAAAAAGAAGAAAGAACATTTTATTTTATAAAATTATTTGTAAGAAATTAATTGATATTTATGGTAAAGAAGGAGCAATTCCTTATTTAAAGGTTTTATTCAAAGAAAATAAGGGAGAAAATTAAATCATCAGAGGAAGAGAATAAATGAAAATTAAATTAAGAGGAAAAGTTTGGAAGCAAATTACTTTAAAAGAATTTAAAGATTTAGAATTAAATAATGGAGAGATTGCTTTATTTGAAGATACTTGGGGTGAGAAAACTTATTTTAAATTAATTTCACAAAAAGAGGGGAAGAAAATATGATAAGTAAGAAAACAATAGAGAAATTTAGAGAAAAGAATTGTTATTGTGCTGAATGTAATGAGCAGGAATTGAAGGAATGAAAGAGAAGTTAGTAGAAGCAGGTTTAGATTTAAGTCCAATTGCTTTTATGATTATAGATTGTAATTCAGGAATAGGAAAGTTACTTGAAGAAGAAGCTAAAAGAAGAGTAAATGAAATCAAAGGAGAATAACAACAAATGACAGATAAAGAATTTATACAAAGCTGGTTGAAGTTTAAGAATGAATGTGTGGAAAATAAAATATTTGAGGTAATGGAAATAATTAGGTTGTTTGAGATATGGCTTAATCAATCTTAGAATGAAAAATGAAATGTTATAACTGCAAAAAAGAAATAGAAGATTGGGCTTTTGATAATAAAGATTCTGATGGTAATGAGTATTGTATGGATTGTCAATCTAAAATTGTAGCGTTTATGGAGGAAGAAGATTAAATCTTAGAATGAATAGTTAAAATGGAACAATATTTAGCAACACCCTTTGAAATGAAGAAGATGAAAGAAAGAGGAGCTGAAGAAGTTTTTGCTAATTGTATTTCTACTGAACATTTTTTTAATCCAATGGTTGATGATTTAGATAAAATAAGTGATTTTATTAAGGATTGTAAAACAATAATTGATGTTGGTTCTGGCTATGGTTTATTAATAACAAAGTTAGCTAAGATAAATAATGATAAGAAGTTCTTAGGAATAGATACTGTTTATTGGGATGGTAATATTTTTCCAGTTCCTAAGGGATTAAAAAATCTGAAATTTGAGTTTAATGGAATTGAAGCTATGGCTTATTCAGATAAATTTAACCAAAAGGTTCGAAATTTTGATTGTGTTATATGTTCTTGGATGCCAGAGGGTTCTGATTGGAGAGAAATGTTAAGTATCTTATCAATTAAGAAGATTATTTTAGTTCTCTCAAAAGATTTTAATACTGGAACAATAGAAACTTATTGTGGTTTTGAAAAGTTAGGATTTAAATTAAAAGGAAGAGCTTTTACAAGTTCAGACTCCATAATTCAATTATGGGAGAGAACCATTTGTTCTTTCGAATGAGAGAAATAATATGGGAGCTGATGAAATATACGAGATTGTAACAGAAATTAGTGATGAGTTTGAAAATACTCTTACTATTAATGAAGGGCAAGATGAACATAGTACTTGGAGAGATTTGGAAATAAATAATGAAGATAAGCAAACCTTTTTTAGATTAAATAAAAATAGAGCAAAAAGATTAATCAAGGAATTAAAGGGGTTGTTTAATCTCTAAATTGAAATAAAAAATGAAAAATTGTGAATATAACCAAATATGCAAATTTTATAGTAATAATTGTGATAATGAAAAATATCAATTAACTTGTTGGATTCATACAACTTTAGAGGGAATTTTAAATAGAGAAGTTTTTAAATCAAGAATAAATAAAAGAATTCATAGAGAAGAACATGGACATAAAAGACACGAGACAATAAATTTATCAAATTTTTAAGGATTTTCTTCAACCAATATTGCATTAGGAATTATTGGTTTTTCATTTTAATTTGGAGTTAATCCTCCTTCTAATGCTTTTATTCTTGCTGTTAAATCATCAATATCTTGTTTTTGTTCCTGAATTACTGATGTTAAAATAGTTAAATATTCATTTCTTGAAAGTTCAACCGTTTCTAATTCATCTGTAATTTCAGTATAATCAATTACATTTACACATAAAGTATCATTTACTAATTTTCCATTAACCATTTCTGTTAAAACTTCACACTCTTTTTTATAATGAATAATTGTTTTATTTGTTGTTAGTTGTGGAAATATTTTTACTAAATCTTCTGCAATTATTCCAATTTCATTAGTTCTACTTTCATCTATTCTATCATATATTCTTGGTTCTATATCATAAAATCCTTTAGTATCATCAGAAGTAATATCCCTAATATTTTCTTTATATCTTTCTGATGATGTTTCATAAACTAATCTCCCATCTGATTGTATTCTTAAATTTCTTCCAACTGAGGTATTAGCATCATTATAAACTAAGGGCATATAAACCCCACCATCTTCATCTATCTTAACACCTAATGTTGCTGCCTGACCACCATTAGGAACAGTATAAAATTCCATTTTCATTCCAAAACCTTTATCAAAATCAGAAATATAATAATGGTTTTCAGTAGCCATTACTTTAATTGCAGAATAAGTAGCATAACCTATCCCAGAAGTCCACGCTCTAAAATAAAATCTTCCAACATTATCTCCTGATAATAAATGAGAAGGAGATTCAAGTGTTCCTCTGCTTCTTTTTGTGTTCCATATTGGTGAAGCAGTAGTGTCCCGAGCATCAGTTATAATATATTGATGAGCATTTAAAGAGTGAGTGATATGGTCAGCATCTGTTGTTAAAACCATGCCTCCTGTTCTTGTAATATCCCCTGTTCCTGCAATATCTCCAATTACTGCAACAGGCTTATTTATAATAATAGAAGGACTTCCTGTATCTATTGTGGTAATTCCAGCATCACTTACTGAAAAACTTATAAATTTTGTAGCATCATAACCAATTTTAAATTGTGGTTCTGTTGTAGAAAGAATTGTTGTAGCTCCTGCTCTTATATTTCTTGTTACATTTAAATTAGTAAAATTCCCCCAATCAACATTAGTAATATTATTTCCACCTAAATCTAAATTTCCATTCCAAGTTAATTCTCCAATATATGCAGTTCCTGTTACAGTCAAGGTTGTAAAATTCCCATAAGTTGAATTGATATTTGATGCAAAAACACCTCCACCAATATTTGCATCATCACCAACAATTAAATTATTTTGAACATCTAAATTTGCCTTAGCATTGCTTCCTCCTTGTTCATTTCTTATTTTAAGTGTTCTTGCATTATCAGTATAAAATTCAATTTCTGCATCACCACTTACAAAGAACCATTCAGGAGAGTTTATCCATTCGATTACAGTATCTCCTCCATCAATAGCAATTCTATTGTCATTATCACCAAAAGCCCCAATTTTTGCTGTACCATCACCTATTAAAATATTAGATGATACTCCCATATCAACATCATTATCAAACACAACACCATGCCCTTCTTCATTCTCTGCTATGTGGTCTACATAAAGATTTGTTGCATTTGTTAAATTATATACTCCAAGATTTAAATTTCCTGCCATATTTCTTGAACCATCAGCTAATAAATATTGTGGATGGTCATCATCTGAAAGTCCTGCTAAATCTCCATGGTCTGTAACAATATTAAAACTTTCTTCACTTATTCCAGGTCTTACATCTTGCCAAACAGCATTACTAAAATCAGTATCTCCTTGTTGATAAACTACTGTTGTTAATTTTGGAGTTTGTGCTAAGCCTTCAGGAATAGGAGATAATGCTCCTGCTTCTGCTTGTGCTTTTGTATTGTAATAAGTAGTTGGATAAACCCAACCTAATTGATGATGTGCATAAATAAAATATGCTTTTGTCCATTTATTTGCAGGAATATTATCTAAATCATTTCCATCATCATATTGTATTGTATCTATTTCTGCATTAGAATCATTAGTCCAATCTCCTCCTGAATGAAATAATCTTATTAAAGGGAGTGTTCTTGAATTTATTGCTGTTGGATTTCTTTCTTCAATTCCATCTTTAATTAATTTTCCAGCATCCATTGAAACATCAAGGGAGTTTGTAGCATCTGTATCTTCACTAACACTCATTCCATTTATTATTCTATTTGGAAAAGCAATTCTTAATCCTCTACGAGTATCTGACATTGAAGCATCAATTAAACTCATTTCCCTATATCCTGCAATATTTCCATCCCAATTTGAAAATTTTGCAATTAATATTTCATCACCTGAACTTGAACTTGTTTGCAATTCTAAAGTAGAAGTTCCTGTATATTTGAGATAATTAACTTGGTCACTTACTAAAGTTCCTGAACCCGCATCTGTTTTAACAAAATCTTCAATTGAAAAATCATAAACTTCTCCTGCTGTCCATTCAACATCTAATCCTCCTGTAAGTGAAACTGTAATTGTTTCGGATACTCCACGATTAATTATATGATTAAAAGTATCTTTGATTGAATGTCCATCATGGTCTATTATGTGAGTTGAGTTTAATTGAACTCCTTTAACCTGAAAACCTGTTGCATTAATATAATTTGCTGAAAAATTGTAAATTCCAATACCTATATCTTGATTTGAGTTAGAACCATTTATTGAAAGATAATTAGAAAACATCGAAGTAATACCATCTAAAATGTATGTAACACTTTGATTACCCCAATAAATTCCTGTTGTTTTATTTAATTGGTCTGTTGGATGAAATTGTATATTTGAAGAAGCTAAAGTTAATGGAATTATCAATAAGATTAATGCAAACATTAGATATTTTTTTATCATTTTCTTTTTCTTTTGTGTTTTTTTACATTGAATTTCTTTCCTTTCTTGCTTCTCTTTGTGTATTTCCTAACTTTAACTCTGCCAAAGATATGCCCCGCAAAACGGGGGTGGGTTTTTTTTACTCTCCTTACGCGAGTTAAATCTCCGGGAGCCCTTGTTAATTTCCGTCCTGTAAGTTGTCCTGTCTTAGAATCTCTTGTTGCAATAGTTCTTCCTGTTTTTTCAATTTTGATAAATTCCTTAGTAACTCTTTTTACCATCATGATTTTATGACAAGCATTCTTTCCTGCTTATCCATTAAATTTAATTTAGATTTTACATCATCTTGAATAAGTAAGATTCCTTTATATATATTTGGTTTGAAAAAAGTTCTTTCTATACCAACCTTAACTATCCCTTCATCTCCAAATTTTTGATAAATTCCTTGCGGTAGCTTAATTGATGCTTTGTCTTTAAATATTCTTACTACTATTCTAATTCTCATCTTAATTTAATTTTTTGAAGTTCTTTACATTCTCCAAGATGTTTAGTATATTCATCATAATTTCTAAATGTCTCTCTACAATATTCACATTTTCTTTTTCTTCTTCTCCAAAGTATTATAAAGAAGAAAACCCCGATTAATAAAAGTATTGGTGGAGCAATTTTTTTCATAATTTCTTCAATTTCAACTTCTTCATCTTCTATAATTTCTTCTGGTTCTGTTGGTTCTCCACCTATTGTTGTTCTTGTTACACTCCCGCAGCAAAGTTTATAAGAATAATGGCTATAGTTTCCTAAATGGCTATTATTTAATTTATTTAATGAAGCAATATGATAATCTCTTGGACAAACACCTGAAGTAATAGTGCATTGAACACTTGCACAAAGGTTGTAATCATAAAACTTTTCCACACTCGCCACATGACTATCATTAATTTTATATTGGCTTAAAACAAAAGATTGATTACCTGTGCAATTTCCTGTGGTTAAATTTATTGTAATAATTTTTGGATAACAAATTGATTGATTAAAGTAACCTGGCTGGGCAATATGAGAATTTTCGGTTTGGTACAAACTAAACATTTCAGTTTCTCCTGCTTCACATCCGTTTTCTCTTGTTATAGCACTTATCGTCGGTATTAATACCAAACTCATTAAAAAAATTATATATAACATTTTCATTATCTTAAAACTCTCCTTTTTATTGGTTTCTTCTTCATCATAATTTTATTTAAAAGAACTTCTCTATATCTAAAATAAACTACTACAATAATTATTAAGATTAATAAACCAGCAATTAAAGGATGGTTAGGACTTATTTTTTCACCTATTGAAATTATAAAATCTTTTCCTTGAGTTGTTATTTCTTCAAATGTCAAAGGATATATTGAATAGATGATTGCTGCTATCACCATCAAAAGTATTAAATCTATCATTTTCTTTTTTTAAAAGCCCTCCTTAACCATGATTTAGCTTTTCTTCTTGCTTCATAATATTGAGGAAATTTATATATTTTTCCTTTTGCTTTTTGTTTTTCTAAAACAATTACACCACTAACTCCTGAGATAGTTATTATAAAAATCCAAAAAAGTACTGGTGATTGGTTGGTTATACATCTTGATTTTATTTCAGGAGTATCTTCTACATCTAACCAATCTCCTATAGGATTTCCTGCAAAACAAGAAAAAATCAAATCATCCAGATTTAAGCCCCCACAATCACTTGGACAGCTATAAAAACTTTCTCCTGATTCACAAAGCCCATTTCCACATATCGCTTTTGCTTCTATTATTATTTCTGGTTCTTCTTCTTCTTCAGGTGGTGTTGGTTCTCCTCCTCCACCTAAACTACTCGGCGTGGTATAAGTTATTGTAAATTCTTTTGTTGTTTTATTTTCATTACTTGCTAAGTCACTTGAATAAATAGTTAAATTATATGTTCCATAATTTCCTTGAACAGCAGCTAACCCACGAACATTACAAGTATAAGAAATATTTTCATTAGTTCCATCAAGGCTTCCAGTTGCATTATAAATTGAATACTTACAAGAAAGAGTATTTGTGTCAGAGGTAGTTGAATTAAAATAAATCATTTTAGAATCTACAGTTGTACTTATTGAAGAAAGGTTTATTTCAGGAAAAATAGTATCCACACCAAAAGTAAAATTGTTTAAAGCCCAATCTCCATTATTACTCGTATCATTGCACCAAACATTCCAGACAAATTCCGTGTCTGTTAAAGTAAAATTTGTATAATTTTGAACTCCTGAATTAGGTTTTTTCCATGTAAAATTCTTATGCCAAGTCCCTGTAGCATTATGATAAAGTCTACAAGTATCTAAACCATTAACATCTGTTGAAGTAAAATTAAAATGAGAATTAACCCCAGTATTTAACCAAAGCCCATCTGTAGGATAATCTAAAACAGTTGATGGTGCAGTAAAAGAAAGCCCAAAAGTAACAGAAGAAGAATTTATATTATTAAGAGTATCATTTACATAAAAAGTCAAAGTATATGCACCCTCACCTATTCCATCGATTTTAGTAACATTAAAAGTCATATTTGCACAATCTGGAACAGTAGTATTGCTTGTAATTATATCTGTTGAATTAAAAATTCTATACCAGCAAGATTGAACACCAAGAGTTTCATCTGAAACAGTAAAATTTAAAGGAAGACTCTGATTTGTAGCATAATTTTGTGGTAGGGGTCTATATAAATCTAATAAAGGATTAGCATTATCTAAGGTAATTCTTCTTGTCCTAGTTTCATTATAATTAGAAGCACCATCCCAAACACTAATATTATAATTATAAAACCCATCATTAAGCCCTGTCCAATTTACAACCCTTTGAGCAGTTGAATAAGTTGTTATATTTACTTGAGTTCCATTTCTATGATAAAGTCTAAAAGTAATATTTTTTTCATTTGTCTCTGTAACATTTGCATATACATAAATCCAGGTTCTTGTAAAATTTGTTTCATTAAGTTCAGTGCCAGTTCCATAGGAAATTAAAGGGTTGGTTGTGTCAATCGTGAAGGTTGTGGATTGAGTAGAGTTTGTATTTCCTACTGTATCATTACAATAAGCAGTTATTGTATAATCTCCGTCGGCAATAGAAGTGTTGGAGTAGTTCCCACCAGTTGAACTTGAATTTATAGATAAAGAATAATTATTTAATCCAGAATTTAAACTCACAACACAGGCATTAAAATTTGTGCTTGTTAAATTTATGTGGATGAAGTTTTGTGAATAATAATTTGTATTTACTGGATTTAAGATTCTATAATCTGGTGGAATTGTATCAATAAAAAAAGTAACATTGGAAGAATTTGTATTTCCAGCAGTATCATTTGTCCAAACCCTTACAATATGCTTTCCATCTGTCCAAGTTATATCAGTTATATTTACTCCACAAGTTATTGAGGTGTTTAAAGTAAAAGTATCATTAGAATACCAACAAGAAGCTATGTTTGTGTCGGCAAAGGTATATTCAACATCTAAAGTATTATCAGATGAACTTGTTCCATTTGTTGGACTTGTAATATTTATATAAGGGTGAACATTATCTAAACTAAATACATCATTAAAATTATTTTCATTAACAGTAACATCATAAAGATGAGAAATTGTAGGATAACTAATATTTTGAGCATAAATTGTATAATTACTATAATAAGTTGTAACTCCTCCAGTTCGATA
Source organism: Candidatus Pacearchaeota archaeon (assembly GCA_017609795.1). GTDB lineage: Archaea > Nanobdellota > Nanobdellia > Pacearchaeales > GW2011-AR1 > ARS1285. The sequence goes on from JAFCDH010000001.1 coordinate 18,634, forward strand.
ATAATCAAATATTTCAGTTTGTGGAGTATACCCAGTATCATCTGTTGTAAAATTAAACTGAGGAGTGCCTGTAATATTATAAGCAGTTATATTTATTCCCTCAAGTGCAGAACCTGTATTTGAATCATTAACATAAGTTCTATAATACCATTTTCTATAAAGAGAACAACCAGAACTAACATCTTCTTTTACTTTATCATAAGTTACATTTAAAAAAACATTATTAATTGATGCTGTTTCAAAGGGTGTAATTGTAACATCTACTGTTGTACTACTAATTTTTCCATCTTTTAAAAGATTATTGCTTGCACCATCTTGAAAATATACTCCATTTAGGTTATCATAAAAACTAAAATTAGTTAAATTATTATCTAAAACATACCAAAAACCAATTGCCCATCTTGTTTCGCTTATTGTTATATCTGACCATTTATTTTTAGAACTTAAATAATCATCCCCCCACATATTAATTCCTTCTGAAACCCCATTAGTTCCTGTAATAGTTATATTTTCTAAAACATTATTAACTGAATCTACAATATCAATACCATGGTCATAAACCCCATAATTTCCTGTATTTATATTTATATCCTTTATTTCGATATTATCTGAACCACTAAAAATAGTAATTGCAGTAACACCAAAATTATTAATATTTCCGTTTTTAATTACTGCATTATCTACTCCATTTATTACCCAAAATCCATAATTTGATTGCCCTCCTGGTTCTTCACCATTTCCTGTTAAGGTTTTTCCGTTCATATCAAATATAATATCAGATGCTCTAAATGTAAAACAATTTCCAGCAATATTTGAAATATCTTGAGATAAAGTATATGTTCCTCCTGAATCTACAAATCCACAAGCAGAAATCTCTGGGTCTAATAATATTTCTATCTCTCCACCACCTTCTTTCTTATAACTTATTTCAAAATCATAATAAGCTGATTCATATTGTGGGAATTCAAAATTTATTTTATAAGCAAAATTTGTATCATCATAAGTTGTCTTGACTTTATCTCCTAAATAAGTCCAGTTATAAAATCTTTTTCTTTCAATTTCAAAAGAACAATCTTTTTCACAATCATAAAATTCAGTCTCATCAATACATTCATCAAAACAAGTTTCATTTGATAAAGTCTCATTATATAATTCAAATTGAGTAGAAAAATAAACATTATATTTCTTATCTTTAACTTGAGCATCCTTATCTAATAAAAATTTAAATATATCTACTGTTAAAGTATAATTAGGATTATAACCTTCTATTATAGCATCACAAATCTTATATCCATCATTTATTGAATCAGGTTTCCAAAAACAATGCTCAACTATTTTTGCTGAAATTATAACTCCATCATTTTCAATAATCTTCCTATTATTTTCTATTCTTTCTGTTTGCGGTTCATCAGCCAAAACAAAATAAAGACTAACACTTAAAACCAACCCAATTAAAATTATTACACTAAGTTTTCCCACACTCTTTTTATCCATTTTAAAATGTTGATTCAAATGTTGAATATTAGTTTTATAAACCATCCTAAGTATTTAAATTTAACTGAAACTCTCCAAATATAATAAATTTAAACTTATCTAAAAGGTTTTTTTCAGGTATTTTACAAAAAATCTGTTCTTTTTCTATTTGAAAATTGTCTTCAAAATTATTATTATCCCCTTTTGTCTTAAAAAAATAACCACTTTTAGCAGAAATTCTATGACCAATTAATTCAATTTTTCCATTAACTGGAACATAGAAGGCTATAATATCTCCAATATTATAATTTTTTTGAGGAATACAAAGACACTCATCATCACTATAGATGTTTGGTTCCATAGAATCACCATTCACCCTCATAATATAAAGTGGATTTTTTTTCAGTTCTTCCCTTATTTCATTAACTACTTCTCCTTCATAAGTAACAAATGTTTCATAATGAATTTCTTTCCCAGGATAACAAAGTGGTGCTTTTACATTTATAAAAAAGATTCCAAGTATCAAGATTATTCCTAAGATAATTAATTCCCATTTCATAGTTTCTTTAAGAACAATATTAATATTGCTATAACCCCCGCTATTAAAGCTATTACAGTTGATTTATTTTTAAATAGTAATGAAATATGTGTTATAAAAGTTTCTGCTTCTTCTTCACAAGCATCTAAAGTAGTAAAATAAGTAGCAGGACATCCTTCTTCTTGTAAAAAATATTCTGAATAACATCTATCATCTTCCCCAATAAAATAACATTCTATTTTTGGTTTTTCTACTGCTTTTATCCCATATTTTAATTCACATTCGTGTTTTGTTGAATAATATCCTTCAGGGCAAACTAGTAAATTTTGTTCAGTGAAATTAATTAAATTAACTTTTTGTTGAACACAGGTATCAGAAGTAGATAAAGTATAACAGATTCCAGTAGTATTTGAAACAAACCCCACCATTTCCTGTCCACCAAAAAGTATAAAAGTAAATTGTGGTTGTTGTGTCGCCCAAATAAATAAGATTAGTACAATCAGTCCAAAAATTAATTTCTCTTTATCTTTCATTTTCAATATTTAATATAATCTCTTGAGTTTCTGAATACTCATAATTATATTTTTCATTTAATAGTGATTGAAAGAATTTAGTCCAGTGTTTTCTGTTGAAATTCACTTCTGAGTGGCATCCCCAACACAAACTTATACAATTTTGAGGTATTGAGAGCTTTTTATCATAATTTACATGATGAATCGATAATGCTCTACTTTCTTTTTCTTGATGTTTCCCACATTTTAGACATATATAATTGTCTCTTTTTCTTATTGCTCTTTTAAATTTTCTAGTAAATCTTAAATCATAAGGTTCAAAAGAAATCCCTCCCCTCCAAGCAGGGCTTTTCTCTCCACTTCTACCATTTAATTTACCCTCTGCATATAATTTCTTTAGTGTCTTACTAAGATTCTTTGAAAGTCTTCTTAAAGGTTCATAATTCTCTTTTGTTTTTCCTTTACAATGGGGGATGTTTCCTTTTTTAAATTCTCTTAAAGGGGGCTTTCCGCTATTAAATTTACTACAACTAACTTTTACTTTATTTTCATTAAGAATCATATAGATAGGAGTAAGACTACAATTAAATTTCTTTGTTATTTGTGGTCGTCCTGAAAGGTTTCCCTTAACATACATATCTACTATTTTTTTCATTGGAAGATTTAATCTCTTTGGTAAATCTAATGTTTTCCCTTTATGATTAGGAGTGTGTCCTTTTTTAAATTCTGTTTCTGGAGAATAATGTTCTCCTTTAACAAATCTTCCTTTTGAATCTCTTTTTGTATTTTCTTTCATTTTTAAAATACCCCCACCACACAGTAACCAACTCCAAATTTATCTGTTTCACAAATTCCATCTCCACCCCAAAGGATTTCACAATCTTGTTCAAATCCTATACACTCACCTAAACATTGATATTCTGTTAAAACATCACCTGTACAAAAATCAAAAAGTTCTCCAGTTTCTCCAATACAACTTCCAGGAGTTTCTATATCAAAACCATCATCTGTATCTAAACAAGCCCAATCCGAACAATAACAACCACCGTCGTTAATACAATGCATTCCCTCATCACACCATCCACCACAAAATAAATCAATTACTTCAGAAACATGACAAGGAGTTTCAGTATAAGGCATAGGAACACACCATCCAACTGTTTCACTTGTATACATAGGAGAACAAACAGTATCAATATCATCAGTATAACCATAACAACTTGGAAATTCACTATCATGCCTACATTCACAAAAAGGTATACAATCTGTATCAAAACAATCTATTGCTTCATCTAAATCATTATCTATTTCATCAGTACAAAGTTCTTCTGTATTTTCTTCTATAATTACTTCCCCATCACAAACAGCCCTACAAGCAATTATATCACCTTCAAATGCTTCCATACAAGGAACAAATTCTCCTCCCTCATCATAATCTTCACCACCACTATGTGAAACACAATAATCAAAAACTTCATCATAACATTCATCATAACATGCTTCTAAGTCTACATCATCATCATCATCATCTATTATTTCTCCAACGTCTCTACATTCTCCTTCTTCACAAGTCCAAGTTTCTCCATATCTTGTTTTACAATTAATATCTTCTGAAGTATAAGTTAATTCATCATAACAATATCTTTCTCTTAAAATATTTCCCATACAAATATCATCTAAATTTGCCCCACTTAAAATACTTCCAAAAGTAATATAATCTCTTCCATCATCTGTTTCAACACAAGGAGGAATTGGAACTTCAACAATATCTCCTGGGCAATCTACTCCCGGCTTACAATCTTCTAGACTTGATTCAAATATAGCAAACTCCCCTAAGAAACTTATATCAAAATTTCCAATAGACATATTTCCATCTACATCACAAACAGCCATATTCATTAAAATAATTCCGACACCTAAAATAATTAATCCAATCTTTAAATAATGTTTTTTATTTTTCCAAGCAAAAAAAGCCATTACTACAAATACTATAGCAAAAATAATACAATATGTATGGTCACAGAAATGTAATTTTACTAAAAAACCATTTGCCCAATCGTGGACTTGAGGTAAGACAAAGAACAAAGCTAAAGCTAATAATAATATTGCAAAGTTTTTCCATTTCTTTATTTCTTGTTGTATTTTCATCTTTTCTTACCACCTGCGAGTAATAATAACAATAATATAACACCTCCAGCTATTATAAATATTTTGTATTTATCCCAAAACTCTTGTAAATCAAATAAATCATCTTCTTTATCTTTTAAATCTTCAATTAATTTTTGTTGTTCTTCTATTGTTAATCTTAATTGTTCAACTAATGCTTTTTCTTGTTCTAAACTTAATTCTAAATTTGCTATGATTTCTAATTGTTCTTCTGTTGTTAATTCTAATTGATTAATTAAGTCTGCATTTTCTGCAATAGTTAATCCCATTGCTGTAATTAATTTAGCTAACTCTTCTTTTGTAAATTCTAATTGATTAATTAATTGTGCTTGTTCATCTATTGTATCATATAAAGCTAAAATTATTTCTGCATCATCTCCAATTAAATTTTCAAGAGCTTTAATTATTTCTGCCTGGTCTGCAAAACTTAATTCCATTTCAGCTATTAGTCTTGCTTGATTTTCATTTTCAACTTGTAATAATTGTATTAATGCCGCTTTTGCTGCGAGATTTATCTTCATTTGATTAATTAAATCTGCTTGTTCTTGTATTGTTAAATCTAATTGTTCAATTATTATGTATTGTTCTGCAACAGTTAATTGCATTTCTGTGATTAATGTAGCTTGTTCTTCAAGATTTAATTCTAATTGTTTTATAATCTCTGCTTTTTCTGCTGTTAATAACTCTAATTGTGTTATCATAGCTAATTGTCCTTCTAAAGTAGTAGTTAAATTTTTGATTATTTCTGCTTTTTGTCCTATGGTTAATTCTAATTGATTAATTATATCCATTAATCTTGCTTGTTCTTCATCTGAAAGTGCTACAAAATTTACTATTTCTATAAATCTTTGGTCTCTACAAATATAATAGATTCCTTCATCTGCTTTTATCTCATTTTCAATACAATCTAAAGAAGGATAATCTATATCAAGAAATGGTCTATATTTCCATAGAGAATCTTTTGACCTAATTATTACTTTTTCAGCACAATCTCTATCATCATTTTGAATTACAATACTAAATACATTTTCATCAGCCCTTATCTTTGTTTCAATATAGTTTGCTAATCCTTGAAATCTAATATAGTCATCATCATCTGAAACTGAAAAACGGAAGGAAGTTATCGAAGCCCCTGTACTTGGTTTATTGTTCCAATTTATAGTATTTTCATTCCAATCATTGGTTGTTTCGTGCATAACAATATCAACAGTATTACCTATAGTTGAAACATATACATACAAATCTGCTTTTGTTAAATGATTTCCTTCCCTAACTGTCCTATACAATTCACTATTTTTATCTAATTCAAATTTCATATAAGTTCTATATTCATCATCACAATCAGAACCACTTGCATATCCAAATCTTAAATAATTTTCAAATCCATAATTAGTGCTTTTATCCTCATCAACCCGAGAATCTTCTATTGGAAAAATTGCATCAGTGGTTGGTTGATAAACAGCAAATAAATCTAATTTAGGTAAAACAAATATAGCTAAGACTAATAAAATTCCAATGATTATTAATGTGTTATTTTGTTTTGTCATTTTAAATTTATATTATATTAAACATGAAATATCAAATGTTTCTTTTCTTACTTCGTAATTTGGATTTGAAGATGAAGATTCTGAACCAATTAAATCAACATAATATTCCTCTGTAAATTGTACTGGATTCTCAAAATTGATAACTCCTTCGTAATTAGAAAATGTACAACTACTATCATCTAAAGATAAAATAGTAAAAGTATTTGTAACTCCTAAATTATTTCTAAGTCTATATTTAAATGTTATTTTGCCCCTGGTTGTTTGTTGTCTTACTTCTATATTATAACTTAAGGCATTACAAGAACTTCTAAATCCATCAGCCCCAGGGACATTAAAAGGAGTAGACCTTATGACAACATCCTTTCCACCAGTAGAAAAAGAGGAAGAAGATATAAAATCATTATTTATTACATTAACATTTGTAGGAATTATTGGAAAACTAAAATCAGTATCATAAGTATAACATAAACCAAAAGAATCTCCATTCATACTTACATCTCCTTCTAAAGTATATCCTGTTGGGCATGATTCCGCAGGAGTATATCCGCTACCACTTATAGAAATTCTATCCCTAGTAATAGGATTAAAACATTGCCTTAATTTTTGATTATAACTACGAACCTTACCAATATAAGTATAACCTGCCTTCCCTAAACAAGTATAATCTGGAATATAATTATATTCACTAACTGTAAGATAATCTCCAGTTTGAGAATTATAGCAAATCCCCCAAGGATAAACAGCAACTCCAGTATATCCTTGTATGTTCCTATCAAAAGTATACCAAGGCATTCCATTACAAGTTAAATCATCTTTAGAAACAACCATATAATCAATTGTATTTGGTCCTTCTGGCACTTCAGCCACAAAACTTATAATTCCTGAATAAGCCCTGTCTGGATAAATTGTTTCCTGAGTATAAGAATTTTCTCCTGAAAGTTCTATCCAAAAATTAACTGGCGAAATAGATTCAAATTGTTCTGTAAGCATTGGTTCTGAAGTCCATAATGTTTTTGATTCATCTATTGCTAATGATTGAGGTGTAACTCCAACTAAAGAATCTTCAAATGCTTGAGGATAAGCATTTACAACTTGTATATTTTCTATTGGAACATCTTGATTTATTGCAGAAATATCAAAATAAATTTCATAAACATCTGACCTTCCATCAACTATTGTAAATCCACCTATTGAAAATATTTCATTTCCATCTTTATCTAAATAATGAACCTTTAATCCAACCCCTTCTGGCTCTTGATTTATAATAAACAAAGCTCCAACTAATAAGATTCCTAAAATAAAAAGGATTGTTTGGTCTTTCATATTATTAAAAGATTGTATTTATTTAACATATATATCATAAAAATTGAAAAAGCAACACCAATTATAACAATATTTATTAGTCCTCTTTTTCCTACATTTTCAAAACCAAGTATTTTATTTTTCTGAGCTAATTTATCTGCAAAATATAAAGAAGGAATACCAATAATTCCTATAGTAATTGGAGCAATCCTAAACCAAGAACTTACAATTGGGAAAAAAGCAGAAGGAACAAATAAAGATGAAAAAGAAGCTAATACCATTACAATTCCTGCAAAAAAAGCAATTAACCCTATTTTTAAATAATTTTTATTATCTCCATTACTTATAATTCTTAAATCAGACAAAAAAACAACTATTGATAGTGCTGCCAAGCTTTCGACTAAATGATTCCCAAGGATTAAATCTCCATCAACAGGGATATTAAAAATCCTTACAGCTAAGTTCACTCCTATTAAAAGAGATACCGACATCCAAGTTCTATAGTAACCCATCTTAAAATATTCTCCTATTTTTAAAATTTAACATTCTATATATTTTTGTCAAGACATAAGTAATAATAATTCCTAAAGGAAGGAGGATTAATCCAAAACCAAGATAAGATAAATAATCTCTTAACCAACCAGTAAAAGGAATTAAATTAAATACAAAATCATAAATTTGTTCATTATAATTAACAATAATAAATCCCCAGATAAAACTTCCAGTAAGCCATTCAAAAATTCCTTCTGTTGTATTATAGTGTGCAAAAAGATAATCCATTTTTTCTTTAAATAATCCCATTCTTTTTCCTCCAATAAAAATACCAAATTAATAATATTATAATTGCTATCAATGAAAAATTCGCAATTGAAATTCCTATATAACTTAAAATCCCTCTTGTTGAATCTGGTTTAATAAAATTTAATATTGCTATAAGTACAACTAACCCCATAAAACCAGTTCTAACTTTGTTCTTGTTCCACTCATTTTTTATTTCATTTATTATTTTCATAGTTTTTCTTTTAAAAATTTAGTTAAAAAGTATACAATAATTATTCCAACAAAAGAACTTAATAAAAGAGCCGACCCTGTTACTTGTGAATATCCAAAGAATTCAGAAAGGCTACTTATAATTGGCTGGTTGTTTAAATGCAAAAGTGATTTAGGAATTTTGTTTCCTTGAAGCCAAAAATAAAGAACATCAGCTAATCCAGTCATCCATAAAATATAACTTCCTAATCCTATTGAAACTGCTTCTGATTTATCTTTATAAAGTAGATAATAAACTAAAGAAACAACTGCTATAATTAAAAGAACGATATTTCTAAACAAAAACCACCACCCTTCTGGAAAATCTCCGCTTGTATATTGTTCATAACTCCCAAAGATTTGACTTTTTAATGCAAAAATATCAATTAATGAAATTGCTAATACAACTAAGAAAGAGATTAATATAATTTTTGTTAGTTTTTGCATTTTCATTTTTCATTTTATTAAGGAATTATAATCCCACATATTTTAATCCTAAAAAGATTAATACTGTTATTATGATATGTTTTAATGTAAAAGCTTCTCCTCTTCCTGCAATAAACTTAGCTACCCATCCTGCCAACAGAAAAACTAAAATCATATGAACATTTACTACTTCAACATCTATATAGCTTGCTATCTTTTCTGCTATCCAATTAATTCCTGGACTAATCTTTTCTGTAATGCCCCTAGCTAAGCTTAGGGCTTCTTGGAGCAATTCCATATTGATTTATTATAATACTTTCCAGAGTAAGTAAACTACAAACACATTAGCTATTCCAACAAGAGTCTTCAATTGAAATCCCATCAATTCATAGTCTAAATCAACTCCTAAAACTGATGATAAAATTCCCAATAAAAGCCCTGCTGTTACTAAAGCTGTAATCAAACTTATCCATCTAGCTATTTTCCAACTAAACATTTTTCCTCCTATTGTGGTACGGCTGTCTCTATTAAAACACTGAATGCCCCTGTTGGGTCTGCACTAAACTTCAAAGATATACTGTCTGAACTGTCTGCTCCTGAACCATCATAAGAATTTGTCCCATGAATATTAACTGAAAAAGTCTGTGTTGTTCCTATCCATCCAAGAGTTTCAAAATTCATAACACTTGACATCCAAGAAACTGTTGCTCCACCTAGTAGTTCCTTCTTGTTAGCTGTTCCTGTTGGTAATGCATCTGAAAATCCTACTGGGCTTGCTGTACTTATATAAACATCATTAAAATCAAATGATGCTCCATTAGTTACTTTGACTCCTACATCCATAGCTACTACATTTGCTAAAACACAAGAGTTTTCCCAACAAAGAATATTTGGATTTCCTGCATACCCTTCACAATCAGATGTTTCTGTACAAGTTGGTGCTGGAGGATGTTCCACAATAGCACCTATGACTCCTGTTGCTGATGCAATTTTAAACCAATCTGGGATTGTTACTGGATTTCCGTCTTTGTCATAGAAATTTACTTCCATTCCCTGTCCTTCTTCGTTTTTACTTATATCCACTGGTTCTGCATGTTCTTTCAAGGTTTTTGTACCTGTTCCATATCCGTAGTAAACAAATAATAGCATTAAAACTGCTATTATTCCCAATACTATCAATATGTTTGTTTTTGCTTTTTTATACATTTTTTTGTTTTCATTTATTTAATTAAGGTGAAATTGATGAAAAGATTTGAGGTATTAAATCTGGTAAATAATAAAATAATCCAATTATTGCACCAGCTTCTATAATAATAAATATAATGTCTTTAGTATTCAAACTTCCAATTCTTTTACCTAAAGTATAAAGACTAATTATTGCAACAACAACTAATACTAAAAGAAAAGTCCATCCTAATTTTAATGGAGTTGAATCTACAAATTCTGAATATATATAACTTCCTGCTTGCAGGGCTACAAAAATTATTAAAAGGGTGATGAATAATTTGTTAACGTCTAGTCCCCCTGCTTTTAATGCCATTTTATAAACTCCTTAATTTTATTTACTACTTGAGGTGTATTTTTTAATTCGTGTTCCCAAATAACTAAAGTTTTATATCCATATTTAGAATAAGTTGCTAATCTTTCTTTGTCTTTCTTTTGGGTATTTCTATGCCAATAATCTCCAAACAATTCTATTATATATTTTGGGTTTTTTGATAGGAAGTCTGGATTGAAGCTCATTGTTTTCCCCCTAAACCAAATGTTTCCACTACCAACATAATTGAAAGGAAGATTATTTTTTTGTATTAAATCAATCATATTTTTTTCTGGCTTGTTTGGTCTTATTTTTGCTCCTCTTTTTTGAGCTTTTAATTGTCTTTCTCTATATTCATTATCTTGCCAAAGTTTTTTTTGAGCTAATCTATTTTTTTCGTTGCTTTCTTCTAATCTTTTTATTCCTTTGGTTGGAGAAATATTCTCTTTATTAAAATATTTAGCACCCTTCATTTTAATATTATGTTTTTTGAAAATATCATAAATAACAGAAAAATCACAACCAAACCTCTTAGCTATCTTTGTCCCAGAAATGTCTTTATTTAAATACATCTTAACAATTTCTTTTTCAGGCAAATTAAGTTTGTTTGTTGGGGATTTGTTTTTCATATAAAATTTTTGTGGTATAATCTTTATATTATTCTCTTTAAGAATTCTTTTTATTACTGATTCATCACAATTCATTGATTTAGAAATATTTTTCATAGTAAAGTTCTTACTATATAAACTTATAATTTCATCCTTTCTTTTATCTATATCCTTTCTCCTATTCCAAGATTTCATTTTATTAGTATTTATCTACAGCATATCCTATAGCAATTCCAATCCCAATTATAATTAGGGGGATACTCCAATCTCCAGCAAAAGTTGTCCAAGCATCAGGTATAACTTGAATTATCCAGTTATAAACCTTATCTCCCCAAACAACAAATGCTCCCATGATTCCACCTAAAACTGTTCCATTTTTTGCTGTATCTTTTATGCTACTTTTCCAAAAACTTCCCATTTTATTTTTTATATTTTATTTATTTAATGATTTTATTTTTTACCCCACCTTCTAAATATAAATATAACTAATAATACCACCCAAGCCCAACCAGGGATTTTAGCTATCACACTTGTTATTTTTAATATTGATGAGATTCCTCCACCACCTAAAAAAATTATTAAAACTACTCCTAAAAATAAAGCTAAAACTAATCCTGCACTTACATTAAATCCTGCTTTTGGTTGTGCTTGTGCTTTTTTATTTATCATCTTTTTAATACCAATATTAATAATAATGCTCCTCCAATTATAACAATAATTAAACCATCAGTTCCATCTTTAATTCCATCACCTGTAACATCAAAAAATGCTGCCCATTCAAAGATTTCTAAACCTACTCCTTCTTTAATACAATATCCTGCTTTTGATAAATCTTTATCTCCAAAACTTTCAAAAATATCATTGATTCCTAATCCAAGAGCCCCTCCTGCTAAAGCACATAAAGGAAATAATATTGGTGCAGCAGGTAGTAAAACAAGTGATGCTGCTCCACAAGCAGCAATCCCTCCTATTGCTCCAGCAGATGTAAAAAAGATAGCAGACCTATCTATTATACTTTCTGCTTCCTCATCAGTCAAAGAACCACTATCCACTAAAAATTGTAAAGATTGACATTCACTTTCTTCTTCACATTGAATTGTTTTTGTACAAGCAGAAGCTGCCAAATCTTCAGCAGTCATTTTTTTAATTTTTGAAGCAGAAATTCCTTTTTGATTTCCTCTTGAAGTATCGCTTGGTGAACAATATCCTTCCAAACACTGAAGTCCAGATTGGCAATCAGTAGTTCTTTCACATGTCCATCCATTTCTACATTTATCACATTCAGAACCACCACAATCAGTATCAGTTTCTTCTCCATCCCTAATTCCATTAGTACAACTTCCTACACAATCTATCCTAGGGGTAAAAGCAACATTAAATCTGTCTGAAGAGGTTACTCCAGTAGCTAATCCTGTATTAAAACAATTAACAAAAGCAACTACTAATAAATCAAAAGTTCCTATTGGTTCTATTCCTTTTCTACAAACTTTTGGAGTAATTATTGTAAATGTTTCAGTTATTTCTTCCCCTGCATTTAATTCTATTAATTTAGTATCAACATTTTTTTCATTTGGTTCACAATTTATAGCATCTTGAATAACTACAAAACCCCAACTAGTAATATCTTCATCTTTATATAATCCAACTTCAACTTTCATTGAACCTTTCTCACCATTATTTTTTATCTTTACATTTATATTTACATTTTGTTCAGAACTAAAAACAATAGGAGTTGCAGAAATTATATCTACTTGAAAATCAGCATCTCCAGTAACACCATCCCCATTTCCATCATCATCATCTAAGACACACTCAACTGCATCATCTTCATCCTCATAACATTGTCTTGAATCATGACCTGGATGATACCACATTTTTCTGTCAGGGTCATTACACCAATAATTACTTCCATAATCTACATCTTGCCAAAATTCCCATCCAGTTTCTTCACACCTATAAACATCTGTTTCCCAATCTGGCTCTTCATAATAACAAGAACCATAAGCAATATTACAAATATCTCCGTATGGGTCATCACAATCAGAATTAGAATCACAAGAAGGATAAGGGCAACAATAAAATTCTATCCAAGTATTTTCATCAAATTTTAATCCATCCCATTCTGTAAAATCATCTTCATATTCTCTATAAAAAAAATCATCATAATAAGTATTAATCAAGGCAGAATCTGAACACCCCCCATCACGATAATCATAACTATCCCATTGTTCTCCAATAGAGTGAGATATTATCTTATTAGGATAAACAGAACAATCTCTTGCTTGCCCTACTGAGGTAAATAATAAATTACTAATTTTATATTTTAAATTACTTAAAAATAAATCAAAAGCACTTATTTTTGTTTCTTTTTCAGTTTGAGCATTTACAAATACTAACATAAGCATAACTAAGATTATTCCTACGCTTATTAAGCATATCTGTTTTTTATATTTCATTCTAACCTTCAAAAGACAAGCTAACATTAAAGGCAAGCCTAAATAAGGCAAGCTATCTAAAAGACAAGCTAAACCTAAAAGGCAAAGCTACCTAAAAAGATTGGCTCGCCTTATATTAACTTAATTTTAAGTTGTTTTACTAAGCCGAAACTAAGAGCAACTGCTGCATAATAAACTGCTAATCCTACTAAAGTTCCCATACCTGGAAGCTTAAATCCTACTAATAATAAGTAGAAGGGTACAGTTCCATATAACAATGTTAATGCTAATCTAGACCACTCTGTTTTTCCACTAGGAAGCATTTTTACTTTATCTTTTATAAATGCTCCAACATAAATTATTAATGTTGCACTAATAAACAAGTAAACTATAGATTCAAAAGTTACTAAATTCTGTAAAATACTAACAACCTTGTTTCCAATAGTTGTTGTTATACCTGTTGTTGCTGTAATTCCAAATATCTGCTTTACTGATACATTAGCAAGGCTAAGTATCCAATTCAAGATTAACACAGTTAAGGTTATCCATGCTCCAGTTTTTACGGCTTTCATTATATCGCCTTTCATCTTAAAGATTTTATTTATTTAATTAATATGAATTTAATTAAGATTAAGGAAGACTTCTTAAAAAATAAATTTAGTCTCCCTATTTCTTAAATCCTGATAAGATATTTTCAATTGCCCTTCCAATCCCTGAAAAGATATTTTTGATTATATCAAAAATTTCTCCGATAAATGGAATCTTTGTTACTGCTTTCTCTTCATATTTCACTAAAGGTCCTGAAGTTTTAACATCAAAAGTCACTGATGTTGAATTTCCATTCACTGCAGTTCTATCTGCTGCCGAACAACTTAAAGTATATGTTCCAGTAATTGCTGTCTCATCAAAAAAGGCGTCATCTGCTGATGTACTAACACTATACACAGTTCCTCGTGGGTCTGTAATATTACAAACCTCAGTTCCATCTAAACCAGAGGTTGCATCACTCATAGCTGTTGAATACTTTAAGATTCTATGTAAGGTAATTTCACTATAGTCTACAGAGATATCTATTGTTGGCGCACGGTTATCAATCCCAACTTTTGTAACAGTAAATGTTTTATTGTAAGTAGAACCATCTTCTCCAATTGACGCATTTCGCATATAACAAGTTATATTATAAAGCAATCCATCTGCAATAGCACTTATAGTAGCTGAACCAGTGAAAAGTCTTTGATAAGCAGTAGTATTTTCTATCTCTAAAAGCCATGTAGTAGCAGATGTAATACCATAATAACAAGTAACATTTGACATATTATGAGAATTATGTCCATCATAATTAACAGTCACTGTAATTGTTGAAGTATAATTTACACCATCTATTGGAGATGACATATTATTTTCTGCCGCAGCTGCACTAACTAAAACCAAAGTCATTACTGTAAACAATATCGCAATAGGCAATATCAATTTTTGTTTTTTCATTTTTTATTTCATTTATTTAATTAATATAATTTATAATTGACGACCTGAAATTACATCAAAGTAAGCTATAATAAGCAAAATTATTCCAAAAGGGAGTGGATATTTAGATATTATGTCAGTTATAGCATCAATTCCAATAACCAATCCTAATCCAGCTATTCCTATTATTACTCCTAAAACTTTTTTCAAGGTTCGTGCAGTTCCTTTTTTTGGTAACATTTTATTTTTTTGGCTTCTTCCTATTATATTTTTCTACCCATTTATGATTTTTTTTCCTATATCCTGTTACTTCCACAACCTTATTATTAACAAAGGCTAGTCTCTGTCTTTTTCCTGGGGATATTTTTTTATATCTATATCTTATTTTTTTCCTTGGATATGGAAGAGGCATTTTACTACTTTTTCTTTTTTTTCTTTTTTCCTTTTCTTTTTTCTAGTCTTATCATTCTAAATTCTTTGTTTATTTAATTGAATATTTAATCTTGGAATTATCAAAATAGCAAGGGGGATAATTATTAATGGGGCAACCATTAATGATACAATTCCAGTTAATGCCCCGAATAATCCAATTCCTGCGGCATTAGCAATTATATGAAAGAAAACTACTTGTTTTGCCTCACCAAACCACATTGCAAATCCTAAAGTAAAAACCATCATAAGGAATACAACTAATAATGCAATATTATTTGTAATACCTTTAGCAGTAACATGATACATTAAAAATCCAAAAGCTAAAGGAAGGATTAAAACAAACCATGTTTTAACACTTTTTAATCCTGATTTTGAAATATTAATATTAAATGCAGAAGCTAAAAAATCCATTGAAATAATAAAAAACATAGTCTCAGCAAAAGGAACAAATAAAACAAAAGTAAGAGTATTTAAAATCACAGACTCTGCCAATGCAGGAGTTGTGGTTCCTATTAATTGAATCAACTGTCCAATATCAATTTTAGCAAAAAGAGGTGCTAAAACAGAAGCAAAAACAACAAAAACAACATAAATTAGAATTCCCTTAACAAAACCAATCCCCCATTTTCCATCTTTACTTAATGGAATTGTTTTAACTTTATCCCAACCATAAATAATCATACTAACAATAGAAAAAACTGCTAAGTAAATTACTCCAAGAATTGTATTTACATTAACTGCAATAAACCCAAACCAGAGGGCTACAAACCAAAACATTGTTAATATGAATGGTATTTTTTCTTTTTCTAATCTTGCCATTATTTTTTGTTATCATTTTATAAAAATCGGGGAAAAGAGAAAAAATAATTATTCCCCCTCCTCGCTACTGATTTAAAGAGTGAGCGAGTCTAACTCCATATATTTAGCAAATCTTAATCGCTGAAGTGAGTTTTACTTGTTTTTTGCTGAGATAGGTCAGTATCTGCGCCACCAAGCAAGTTTTCTTGTTCGTCTTCTGCTCCAAACTTAATTCCGTCTATAGTAGAATAACCTGGTTCAAGATATAATGCAGTGTCTATAAGTTGTCCCTGTATCCAAGATAAATCTCCTGGTGCTGTACTTCCAATTTTAACAACTGCATAAGTAATAATTGTACCATCTGTTGCGTAAGCATCACTGTCTCTTTGAAAACAATATAGTGTATGTTCTACTAAACTTGGGTCTTTTCTTCCTGGACAAGGTATTTCTGTATATTTTCCACCTGCACTGTCTGCTTTAGTGATTGTTATATCTTCTATAACAGTCCTAGTCCCATTAGTTTCATAAACAATTATTGGTTTTCTTACTCCACTGTTACTAACATTAACTTTCCACTTTGCTCTAAATTCTTCTGTTGCTCCTGCTGTACCTGAAATGTTTTGATTAAGGTCAACTGGGTCATCCATTGCAGATAAAGTTAATCCTCCTCTCAAAACTAATTTTGTTGTTACTGTATGTTTTGGTTTGTTTCCACAATTAGCTGAAAACTTCTTAGCCAAATATCCTGAACTTTCTCCTAACTTATTATAAGCCCAAATATCATAATCTGTATTTACTCTTGCTGTTACTGTATCTTTTCCATCATCTCCTGCTTCACCTGAATCGAAAAATGTCCCATCTCCATTGAACATAATATAAGAAGCATTAACATTAGTATCTGTTGTTGATAATTCATCTTTGAATTTCAATATCAAATCACATTGTAAATCACTTGGAACAAGTTCATCATCAACACCATCATCAGCTGGTCCACCAATATAGCCTGCACTGTAAGCGAAATAAATAGCAATAAGAACTACTGCAATCCATATAACCGGATTTGCTTTTCCTAATTTATTCATTTTTATTTATTTTTTTGTCTAACTAAAAATCACCAAAACTTTTAGACAATTTAATACCAAAAAACCCTTTCTGGTAAGTATCACAAATAATGAATGTTAGGCAAATATTGAATGTTAAATCAACCACCTATAAGGTTTTAGAGGTTGGTAATTTTCAATATTTTAAATAAGTTAATGTTTATAAATATATTCAAACTATGTATTACAAATACATCATTGTGAGTAACAGAAAGTTTTATAAAGTATGTTTGTGTGTATAATTGTGTATGGAGAACACAAAGACTTACAGATTAGAAGTTAGTGAAGATGTTTGGAATAAATTTAGGGCATATTTAAGAAAAGTTTATTGGGAAGAAGATGTGACGGTTAATGAGGGGGTTGTAAGATTAATAAAAAAATTTATTGAAGAAAATGAAAATGGAAAATGAATAAATTTAAATACCTTAATATCTTAAATAAATTGTCTCCAAGGGGTTTTTTAACTCTTTTTGACAATCAACAACCAACATTTGGACAACATTCAAAATTCAAAAATGGAGCAAAATTTTACTAGCCAGTATCTCAACTTTTTAAAAAAAGAAGGATTGATAGATGAAATAATAAGTGGGGCAACAAACAACCCAGTAGATACAATTACCTTTTCTAAAACTCAAGATTCTTTTTCTTTTCCACAACCAAATTTAATTTATAGTAAAAATAATAGAGAAGAAATTGAACCTTATATTATAGAGTTAGATTACCAAGCCAAAAAATTAAAAGAATTAGGATTAGAAATCATTTCAAGAAGAATAAAAAAGAAATGGAAAAAGGGGCAGACTGTTGAATATAAATTAAGAAAAAAATCTTTTTTTGATGATGAATACATAGAAATCTTAAAAGGGATTCCTGCTAATCACAAGGTAAGAATTGACAAAGCAAATGGAAAAGCTAAATTAGTTGGTCCTAATTGCAGAAACAAACTAAACATAAAAGGAGAAACAGATTGGATTTATTTTCAAGGACAAAAAAGAGAATATAAAAAAAATATAGAAGATGATTTTTCTCTGCCAGACATTTCTTTAACTAAACCAAAACCATTAAAGATGGCAATAAAAGATATTCCTATTATGGTTGGATTGGATGGAAGCATAGTCTGTATCCCCCACAGACACGAGCCAAATAATATTGCTGTTGTTGGAAGCAAGGGGACAGGAAAAACCCTAATACTTAATAGGCTTGCTTCAGAAATTCTTTGGAATTGGAAAGAAGCTCCCATAATTATAAATGACATCCAGCAAGAATGTGAGGTTTGGAGTGAGCCTTTAGAAAATATAGAATGGGCTAATCACTTAAAACTTATAGATGAAAAACCTTTTGCTTCTCCAATTATTTATATTTATCCTCACACTTCAGATTTAAAATTAGATTATAATGAATTAAAAAGCCAGATAAATTTTGTTGAAACAACACTTCCTTTTTCAGAAGTAATCAATAAAGCGGAAATTTATTTGAAATTAGAAAAAGACAAGGGAACAATAAGATATATTTGGGGGATGAAAGAAGAGCTATTGGGATGTGAAACCCCGGGGGAAGTTACTAGTTTAATCGAAGAGAAATATGACCAAAGGAAATATGAGACTATGAAAAACAAAATGGTTGTTAGTTTTGAGAATGTCTTTAATGATGAAATCCTTAATATAACTAATAAAGAATATCCTTGTTTTTTAGAAAGTGGTGACTTTAAAGGAAATCCTTTTGTTGTCTTAGCTAAGATTGGATTGATTCCTTGTTTTGAAACTTATGATTTAAACAACAAAAGATATATGCCAGAAGTGATAAGCTATCATTTAGAAAGTATTTTTGAAAGTAAATTTAGAGGAAAAATTTTAGAAGGGAAAACTGTCTATATAATATTTGATGAATTAACTCACATTTGTTCTGATGATAATAAAAATTCTGCTTATGATTCTGTCTGTAAATTATATACAAGGGGAAGAAAATTAGGAATTGGAAATGTTTGTGCAACACAAAACTATTCTAAGATTCCAAGAAAGGTCAAAAATAATATTGACTTTGTTTTTGCTTTTAAACATTCAAGTGAAGAAGAAGTAACCTTAATTAAAAAAGATTATGATTTAAAAGATATAGATAAAGATGAGATATTTAATTTAGAAAGTTTTGAGGTTTTAGGAATTACCAACGAATATTTTAATTGTTATAAAAATGGGGAAATAAATAAAAAAAAAGTTGTTCAGGGAAAAATAATTTTTCCAATGAGCAACCACATGGCGCCGTTATAAAATGATGAAATTAAATTTAAGGAGAAACAATGAAAAAATTGATTTTATTTAGTTTAATCTTTTTGTTTACACTAACAACAATAACAACAGTTTTAGCTTGGGAAGAAAGTTTAATCAAAGTTCCAATAAGAATCAAGTGGGATGTTGATGACAAAAATACAGCAAGAATAGTTATTGAAGGAGAAAATTTACAATGGTCTAAAACAATTCATTATGACACAACCATTAATAATGATACAAACCAAACCATCGGACTTCCTTCAGCCTGGATTGAAGATTTAGAGATAATCTTAATCAGAAAGTTTGGAAACTATACTGATGTTCAATATGCAATTATGGAATGTAATAAGATGGCCAATTTTTCAGATAAGTGGGAAATGTGTTTAGAACAGAGAACATATTTTGAATTACAGATTTTAAATGAGATGGTGAATAAAAGTGATTACGAAAATTTAGAAAACAATTTAAGTATAAAAATTGATGAATGGAAAACCAAATATAGTTCAGATACAAGTAGCAAGGATACAGAAATAACTGTTTTAACAGAAGAGAGAGATAGATTAACTTCTCAAAAAACAAGATGGCAATGGATTGGAATAATTGGAGTTTGTGTTGCAGCATACTTAGGACATAAATATAAGGGTTGGGGAAAAAGAAAACAAGAAGAAGAAACTGAATTACCTAAAGACACAAGCGTTTAAATTAAAAAGTTTAAAATGGAATGTAATCATCCTGCGTATAGGAAGGAAATCAAAGAAGGTAAAGAAGTGTTAACTTGCACTCATTGTGAAAATGAATTTGGAGAAGAAGAAATAGATGAATTCAAAAAAATATTAGAAAATGGCAAAGAAATATCCAGGACAAGAGATACAAAGAGAACCTCCTGAAGAGGGCTGGGGTCAAATAATCTTTATAGATTCTTTAAAAGCCCAAGTAGCTGGAGCAAAAGAATTTAAAAAAGATGGGGTGGAATTAATAGAATTTTATTTAATGCCTTTTGATTCAACTGCAAAAAGATTTGGAATAGACTTAAAAAAAGATTTAGATAATAGAGGGTATTGTTATAAAGTTTATCCAAAAGAGGTGATTATAAACTTAAATGAATATGACCCCGGAAGAAGATTTTATTTGTCTTTTTTAAATTGGGCAGGAAAAAAATCTGGAGCAAGTGATAAGATTTTAGGATTAGCACAAGCAGAAGATATTATTAGATTAAAAAGAAAAATAAGAGAATTAATGGCACACAATGAAGAATTAAAAAATGAAAATTTTATAATAAAGCATAATGAAAAAAAACATATTAAAGACACAATGGATGGTGTGATAAATCCATTAATGCCTTTTATTAAAGGACTTTTAGAATCAGAAGCAAAGAAGGAGGAATCATAATGGAAGAGGAAGTAGAAACAACTGAAGAAGAAGCTTATGAAGAAGAGGATTGGGAAGATGA
Source organism: Candidatus Pacearchaeota archaeon (assembly GCA_017609795.1). Taxonomy (GTDB): domain Archaea; phylum Nanobdellota; class Nanobdellia; order Pacearchaeales; family GW2011-AR1; genus ARS1285. The sequence continues at coordinate 39,712 of JAFCDH010000001.1, forward strand.
TGAAGAAAAAGAAGAGCCCCAACTTTATGTTCGTGGAGGAGATAAGGATGTTGTAGATATTTTCCATACTCAATCTGAAAATGCAAAAAAACAATTAAAAACAAAAATAAATGAATTTAATAAATGGATTAATGAAAGAGAAGGGTTAAAAGACTTACCAAATGTAAGGATGGCACTAGAGATACATAATCAAATTATAAATGTTATGATGTGTTTAATTAGAGAAGCTAGGATTTTACAAAAGATTAAAAACCAATCAATCACTTATGTAAGGAATGAAAAAGAAAAAGCAAAAACAAAATATGAAAAAAAAATTAAAGCACTAGAGGAGAGAATAGAAAAACTCAAAGAAAAAGAAAAAACAATACTCAAACCTCACCAAATAGAAATCTGTAAAAGAATCGTGGCTGGGGAGACACAAGTTGATTTAGCAAAGAAACTTAAATTGAATAGAGACACCTTAGTAAGATGGTATAGAATATACAAAAAGATGCCGAAAAACACGTCACAACAAGAAAAACCCAAAAATAATATTGAAGATTTGAAAAAAACATAAACCCCCAGAAAAATTCACCTTAATTAAATAAATGAAAACAAAATGGAAGAAAAACAGGAATATGAAGGACACATTTTAACTATTGGAAAAAAAGATGTTGATAGGTATGTTTATACTATAATGAAGTTATTACAGTCACATAACTACGAGAAACACCAAGAATTAATAGTACATACAATAGAATCAAATCTTTTTAAGACAGAACAAGTTTTAAGTTTGTTTAGAAATCTAAAAGTTTTAGAAGAGATTAATAGAGAAAAGAAAACCATAGAGAAACTAAAAGATGATGGAACCAGCTATACTTTAGAAACTATTGAAATAACTTTAAAACTTAACCCAAGACTTAGACATTAAATTCTAATGGCAGATATTGAAACAGAACAAGAGTTTGAAGAAGTAAAAAAACGTAGGACTGGGGGGTTTAATCAACTTATTAAAAATACTAAGGGCTGGGTTTTTGTTGTAATTATATTTTTAATCATGTTATTTGTTTGGACTTTAAGAGACCCTGAAATGAAAAACCAAGCAATACTTATGGGGGGCGTTATTGTTGCTTTAGTTTTCTTCTTTACAAAAAAAGCAGAATCAGCAGGATTGATTTCTGAAGATGTTGCAAAAAAAATTGCTGTCAAAGGATTGGAAGATAAAAAAGAAGAATATCATATTTCTTCTGGCTCAGATATAGCCCCAACTAATTTTTGTAGATTAGGGAAAAATAGTTTTGGAGATTATGATGAATGGCATATTGGAATTAAAGTTGAAAGTGAATTTGGAAAAATAGATTATTGGAGAATTGATATTGATTGTTATACTGGAGGGATTACAGGAATTGTTGAAACACCAACAGGATTTACTGGAGATGAAATTCCTAATGTAAAATATGTAACTCCAAAATATTATACAGAAGAATGATTATTATATTTTCCACACCTAGAACCCAATGTTCCAATTAATTTAGAATCTTGATAAATCTCATTCAATTCACAATTATTTTCACAATCTTCACAATTTCTTATTTTAGTTTCAAAATCATGATTAATCAAATTAAATCCTTTAAATCTTGTCTGTTTAATTCTAGCATTTTTAATCATTAAAGCAATTCCAATTGCCCCCATAACATCACAATAATCTGGAACAATAACTTCATAATCTAATTGTTCTTCAAAAGCTTTTACAATAGCTTTATTTTTAGCAGTTGCTCCTTGATAAATAAATGGTGGTTTTAAATCAATTCCTTTTGCCATAGTCAAATAATTATTAACTAATCCTCTGCATACCCCCATTAAAATATCTGATTTATTTTGACCTGAATTTAATTTACTAACAACTGTAGATTGCATAAATACCCCACACTTTGTTGGAAAGTCTATTTTGTTGTAACTTTGTAATGCTAAATCTCCTACATCTTCAATTTTAATTCCCATACGGGTTGCTATGGCTTCTAAAGAACTTCCTGTTCCTGCTGAACAAATCATATTCATTCTGAAGTCTTCTAAAATCCCATTATTTAAAACCATTAATTTTGAATCTTCTCCACCAATATCAAAAATAGTTCTAACATTTGGATAATACTTTAAGGTGCCTATGGTATGTGCAAGGATTTCTGTTTTAATTAAATCTGCTCCAACAAGAAGCCCAGCAAAATTTCTTCCTGAACCAGTAACACCAACCCCCTTAATCCCCTCACAAACAACGTGCTCTAAACCCTTTTGTATTGTTTCTATAAGTCCTTGATTTCTTAAATAAATTGAATTAATAACTTTATCTTTTTCATTAACTATAGCTAATTTTACTGATACGCTTCCACAATCAATTCCTAAATATTTATTTCCCATTTTTTACCTTAATCAATTCAATAAAAGTTTCAAGACGAGTTTCCAAATTAGCTTCTGAATTATTTTCATCTATTGGAATTCTTAAAAGAGGAGTCTTATTTTCTTGACAAATATGATTAATAAATGGTTCAACAGTGGTTTCTGGCATACAACTTAAAGGCAAGATATGAATTATTCCATTAACCCCTCTATCAATTAATTCTAAAAGATGAGAAACATTTTCTATTCCATGCCCCCCAAGTTTTCCATTAAAATATTTTTCAGCTTGTCTTTCATATTTTGTTTTTCTATTAATAATAGGTAAAAAATTATGATTTAAAAAATCTGAAATTGTAACAGCATTATAAGGATTAGCAACATATTTTTTTATCTTTTCTTCAATATTTTGATTTATAGTTTCATCAATTGCTGAATAAATCTCTCCAACAATTCCAATGTTTGGTTTTTCTTTACTCCAAATTCTTTTATTATCATGAGCTTTAATATCCTTAATTAAATTATAAAAGGTTTTAATAATTTGATAATAAGATTTTCCACTAAACTTTTTCATTAATTTCAAAGCGTTTTTTCTATTAATCCCATATAATTCAAAATCTTCATAGCCAAGATTTTTTAAAGTAAATTCCTGAATCTTATGATAATGTTTGAGCCGACATTGCCCAAGAGAATCGTACATTAATAAAACATTTGCTCCATTATCTAAAGCTTCCATAAAATTTCCAAGTGTAACTTTATAAGGAAAGCACATCATATCTGATGAATGTCTTACTCCAAGATTATAAGTTTTTTTAGTTGTTTTGGGTGGAAGCTGAATACTTAATCCTAATTTTTCTAAATTTCTCTTTATAAGTTTTGTATATTCTCTCCCGATGTATGGAAAACTAATTATTCTTTTTTCCATTTCTTTTTTTCTTTAATCTTTTAAATATAATTATGACTAAGGTAATTAAAATTATAAGACCAATTACTATACAAAGTGCAAGCCAATTAATATCTTTTTCAAGTTGTTCAATTAATTCATCTGGTAATGGAATAGGTTGAGTTGTTTGGTTAGGTGTTGTTTCATTAATTTCTACTTCTTTTTTCTTTCTCCAAGGATAAGTATAATATCCTCCATCACCAGGTTCTTCTTCACTACCCCCACTACTATAATATTCTTCAACAACTTCTTTTCCCTTATAACCATAAAATACTATCTCAAAACTTCCAACTTTATAATCTAAAGGGATAATTATTGTTGCTATTAAATTGTTTACTGAAATATTTAAAGAACTTGTATTCCCCTCAATTGTGTAATTTGAATATGATTCAAATTCATTTAAATTTACTTCTATAGAATCTCCTGGATAATAAGCACTAACTAAATTTATTAAATTTAATATTAATATTATAGTTATTATTTGTATTTTCATTTGTTTCTCCTCAATAAATAAAAAAATAAAAAAATAAAAAATTTAAATCTTTTTATGCAGTCTTTGTGTATGTTATCAAATCTGTTTCAAATAAGTAAGTTTCTGGTTCACTCCAACTTGAAAGTGTTGCTTTTGCTTCTTCCTCATTACCTGGAATTAACCATAACTTAGCACCATTACAAACTTTTGCATTTGGATTAAATCCATTATCACAATAATCATCTCCTACATCTATTTCTAATGGTAAACTATCAATCTCATTTGAACCTTCAGATAATACAATTACATTAGCAATATTAGTTGCAAAATCATCACCTTCAGTATTTGGATAATATATTAAAGTATACCCTTCTGGAATTCCTGTTGCAATAAAATTAGTTCCAGTTACACTATATGTAATTTCAGCAGTTTCACCAATATGTTCCCAAGTACTTGTATCTTTTTGAGTAAAGTATGCTATTGCAATTATGTCCCCTTCTCCTCTAGATAAAATCACATTTCCACTAACTTCTCCAATTACACTTTCTGAGTCATAACATAATTCAATAGTTATTGTATTTATACCATTAGATAAGGTTTCTGTTCTTGGCATATCTGTTATAGCATAAGTAACTCCATTTGGATTTGAAGTCTCAACCCAATTTAATTGGATTGGTAAGTCACTATTTGCATCATTAGTAACATCAAATGATTTCTCAACACAATCTCCAACCACTCCTGAAAAATCTAATTCAACTGTTTCAGTAGACAAAGCTTCACTTACTGTAAATGTAACATTAATAGTTGCAAAATATATTGCTACTGCACTAACTAAAACAACAGCTAACAAAGGTAAAATTAATCCATATAATAATTTCTTTTTCATTTTTTTTCTAAGCCTCCTTTCAGTGTCTCGCCCTCAGGCACATTTACTTTTTGAGTGTCTTGTTTTTCTGTTGGGATTGCATCTATACCCTTTTCTAAAATAGGTTTTAAATCTTCTTCTTTTTTAATAACCTTTGCTCCAATTATTTTATGTTTAAATTCTGTTTCATCTAAAATCCCCTGTGCTGATTTCTGTTTTAAATTATTCTTCTTTGCATATTTCATTGCTCTAATATCAGAACGAGTTGGAATCCCTGTTTTCTTTTTATGCCAAAACCTATGTTCTCCTGACCTTTCTATTTCTTTAATGTCTAAATAAAAAAAGATTATAAAACTAAAGATGGTTGTTATTATTTTAATTTTCAAACTTATCTTAGTAAAAAAAACAATATAGAGTAATAAAAAAAGAATTAAATACCTATAAAAAGAAATACTCTTTAGAAATTTCTTTGGATTTATAAATTCATAATATATATACTGCCATAATATTTTTTTATCCCATTTCATTTTAATCTTTGCTCTTTTGTTTTTTTGTTCTTCTTTTAAATTTTCTAATTATTTCTAAATCTTTTAATGTAATTATTTTCCCACAATCTTTACATTTTATAGTTGGAGTAGATTTTTTTCCATGAGCATAATTCCTCTTTAATCTTCTATGATTACATCTTCTCCCAAATTTATTATTAAATTTCATTACTTTTTCTTTAGTATAATATCTAATGTCGAGACTTTTGTTTTTTTATCTGTTTCTTTTCCATCTTTGTCTTTCTTGTTAAACTCTTCACTTCCGGTCTTTATGCTTTCTGTTTCTACTTCATCTTTCATAAATCTCTGAGTTATGATTTGTTCTACATCAATTGCTGCGTTCATGTTTTTCCCTCTTGCTGAAATCTGAACTTTTTCCTGTCCTTCTTTGAACTGCATCTGAACTGCATTAACATATGCCATCAATGGTTTGCTTCCTATAAAAACAATGTTGTCTTTTTTTTCTTCAGTCATTTTTTGGTTTTTTGTTTATTTAATTTACTCATTATTCACCTTTCTTTTTCTTAGGATATAAATTTATTATTAGTAAAATAATTAAAGCTATTGTCATAATCCAAGCCCATATCTTATAAGATTTTTGGTTTTTTAATAATTTTATCTCTTGAATTTTTTCTCTAATCTTTCCATTTAAAGTAGCAACAACATAATTACATTCTCCAAGTTTTGTTATATCTGATAATTCTTCACTTAATTTACAATCTGCTAATACATCGCTCCCACCCATAAATTCCTTTATACCTTCTTTTTCTTCCTGTGTTAGATTTTGTGTAGTCCATATTTTAGTCCTACCAGTTATCCCTTGTTCTGAATCATTATAAAAACAAGTTATCTCAAAAGAAGCTGAAGCTAAGTTTATTGAAATTATAAAAATAAATAAAATAAGTAAATAAATTTTCATCTTATTCTGATTTTTCTTCTTTAGCTTCTTCTTTTTTCTCTTCTGAAGTTTCTTCACTTGTTTCTTCAGCCTTTGAATCTTCTTCAGATTTCTCGGCTTCTGTTTCTGTTGTTTCTTCTTCTTGTGTTGTTTCGTCTTCTGCCATTTTTACCTCCTTTAATTTAATTTTAGTTTTATCTAAAATATCCCAAATATCTTTTTTTGAAATATCTGATTTTCCTTGATTCATTAAATATTTTCTTATCTCATCTCTCAATAGGTCTTCTTGGAATTCTTCTAAATCCTTTAGAACCCCTTTTGCTTTAAGTGTCCTATGATTATTTAATAAATCCCAAATCTTATCAACTTGTTCTTTTGTTATAATAAATTTTTCTTCAGTCATTTTTATTTCTCTTTCTTTTTGTCTAATTTTTCAATATGCCCACAAGTCTTACAAACCCTTTCATTAGTTTTAAATCTAATCCAGGTTTGAGTAGAACCACATTTTTTACATCTTATTTTTTTATTTTCCATTTTAATTCATATCCTAATTTTATTTTTTCCATTTCTTATTAAGTATTTTTTAGTTTATAAATGTTTTGTTTTTGTTTTTTTATATTCTTCTCTTAACTCACTAATATTCTCGTTCATCTTTTCTATATTGAAATCAAAAGTTCTTATTTGCCTCTGGAGTTTTCTTTTCTTAATCAATTCATTATAAATTTCCATTACTAAAGGATTAGATTTCTTTTCTACTATCTTATGGATTTTTTTTGTAAGAACCATTAAATTATCTAAGTCCTCGTTTCCCCCCTTCCGTTTTGGAACAATATGATGAACACTAAGATTCTTTTTGCTCAATGTAATTTCACAAAACCTTTCATCCTCAGGAAATAAGGAAATTAATTCTATTACAATTTTATCTCTCCCTCTTCTTTTTATAACTTTCATCTTAAAACATTTTATTTAATTCTTTATAAATCTCTTCTGAAGTAAATTTAACTATCCTTTTTCTTCCACCACCCCTTCCAAGATTTTTATGATAAGTTTCTATTACAGAATATTTTTCAAAAGTATTTAATAATTGAGAAATCCTAGCCTTAGAATAAAATTTCATTTTCTTTTCCAGATTCTCTGCAGTGGTTTCATTTTTCCAATCACAAGACCCTATAATATATCTTAAAAATTCTCTTTCTGTTTCATTAATATCATTAACAAAATCAAACCAATCTTGTTTTAACATTTGTTTATAAACATTGTCTATAAAGCTATGGGTAAAATTTCTTTTTTGAATACATTTAAGGGCTATATGGATTAATACTCTTGCAGAACCTTGCTGTCCTGCTATTGCAGAAATATAATTTAAAACCCCATCCTCAATCTTAGGTATCTTTGTTTTTATTTGTTTAATCCTTGAAATTAAAATATCTTTTAATTCTATAGAATTATAAGCAGGAAGACTTACTTTTTCAAAAAACAAAGTCTTTCTAGCATCTACAGGCATCTCAGAAATTATATTTCTTTTCATTGTTATAATAATTATTGGAATCATTGTGTTTCTATAAATTGTATTTAAATTATTAAACAATTGATTGACCCTGCTTATTTTATCTATCTCATCTATAATTAAAATGATTGGTTCTTCCTTAATCTTTTCTATTGTTCTTTTTAATAATTCCTCATTAGTTTTTATATTAAAATTAAAGATTTTTTTTAAGGTCTTGTAAGGTGTTTGTGTTTCTAAACCAGAAACATAAATTGCATTATCTTGTTCTTCCAAAATCTTTTTTATAATGGTTGTTTTTCCACTCCCTGTAACACCTAATATTGCTAAATTAGTCCCACATTTATATTCTTTAAAATTAATAAAAACCTCCCTTATAACCTTCATTTGTTTGTCTCTATGTAAAATTTCTTTGGGTATATAAAAGTCTGATAATTCTAACATTAAACATTTAAAACACCAGAGTTTATAAATGTTTTGTTTAATTATTTAAGTGTTTTACTATTCTTAAGTGTTTACATAAAATAATCATACGCGCGTGATTTAAGTGTTTGTGTTTCTAAGAAGAGTCAATCAACTCCCCTTAACACTTAAATCACTCCCCTTAACACTTAAATCACGACATTTAAGTGTTCTTTATTATTATATTTGTTTATAAATTTTTATATTATATATTATATATATTGGAATTCCAAAATCAAAAAGTGTCGAATATAATAGTTAGTTATGGTGAATTAACAAGAACACTTAAATCACGCGCACGTAATTTTTCTTTAAATTTCAGCTTTCATACAAATAATTCCAAATTCTTTCTTAAAATCATTTTCAATTTCTTCATCTGATTTTTTCTTATCCATTAATTTTAGAACAAATTTTCTTAAATATCTTATCATATTATCTAATTTTTCATTTGCTTCATAATTAGTCAATCCTGATTGTTTATACTTCCAAAACAACATTTGCTTTTCTTCACCCTTTAAACTAAAACATGGCATCTTCCCCTTTTTGTATTTTACTTAATATTTCTAAACACCCCCCATTTAAATAACTTTTGTTAATGGTTAATGTTAGTTTATTTAAATGACAAAAACAGTCCGAAAAGTTATTAATATCTGAAAACTGTCCGAATAGTCATTCTTTCTCCAAACCAAGTAGAATCTACAATTAAAGTATCTTCATTATCATTAAAAAACAAAGCAGAGATTTGTATTAATTTTTCTATAATAAATTTTGTGCTTTCATCATTATTTAATGTGCTTCTTGGAGGAACATAGCTAATTAATCCTTGCTCAAACATCCATTTTAAATCTGTCTGAGTTCTTCTGTAACTCATTCCATTATAAGACATCATACAAAGAGACTTTATTATATCTTTAAAATTTGATTTTGGTCTGCCAGTTATTTGTAATCGTTCAAAATTGAGGGGTTCGATAAAATCGCATAGATTTTGGATAAAATTTTGTTTTTCAGTTTCAAGAGTTAAAGTATTCTTCTGCAAAGCTATAACTGAATCTTGTTTCTGATGAATACTTAATTTTGTTTGAAGTTCCATATAACTATTGGTACCAACTACTATTTAAACTTATTGGTACCAAAACATATATATTCGTTGGTACCACAATATTTATATACTCTTGGTACCAATTAATAAGAATGAGGCTTCAAAAACATAAGGTTAGAAAAAGTGGTGATAAAGAATATTACAAATGGGTTCTTGTTGTGCCACCCAATAGAATTGAACAACTTGGATGGAAAGAAGGAATTGAGTTGAAAGATGAAGTTAAAGGAGAATCTCTTTGCATACAACCTCTTTCTAAAGAAGAATTAAAAGGAATCCAGGAAAAACCTTTATACGATGATTTCAAGAAATCAATAAAGACCATCTTAGAGAGACATCCAAAAGGATTAACTTGGACACAGATAAGAGACAAATTAAACTTTCCACAAAAATATCCAAACAATCAATGGGTAAAGAAGTTAGAAAAGGATATTGGATTAAAGAGAATTAAAACTGGTGGAGATTTGTTCTGGAGCTCAGAAAATGAAACGATTTACACAATAGGTTATGAAGGATATACTATTGAGAAATTTATTAAAAAATTAAGAGACAGCAACATTCAGCAATTAATAGACGTAAGAGAGATTGCTCTTAGTAGAAAAAATGGATTTTCAAAAACAATTTTAAGTAAAAGTTTGAAAGATGCTGGAATAAAATATAAACACATTCCAGAACTTGGTTCTCCAAAGCAAGTAAGGCACCAGTTACATAAAGACTTAGATTATGAAAAATTCTTTAAGGAATATAAACAACATATCAATGACCCAGACATTTTAGATAATATCTCAGATATAGAAGGAAGGGCGAGAAGGAAAAAAACAGTTCTATTATGTTATGAAAGGGATTATAAAATATGCCATAGAAGCATCATAGCAGAAGAGCTTAAGAGAAGGGGGTGGAAGGTTAATCATCTATAAAATGGTATTATTAAAGAATTTAATAGTTATAGGTCAAGGAGCTCCAAACCAATTAAAAGATGGGAGACAATCGGTTTGTGTTTGTGCTTGTAAATTAGATAGCAAGGAATTGATAAGAATATATCCCGTCCCAATTGGTTGGTTAAGAAAATGGGATATTTTTGACGCAGAAGTTGAAAAAAATCCAAGAGACCATAGGGAAAATACCTGGAAAATAAAAAATTCTAAACAAGATTGGAAGAAAATTTATAAATGGATAGACAGAAAAGAGGAAAAGTATCCAGATAAAAATAAGGAGGGATTAATAAAATCAATTGGATTTAGTGTATTAAGCGATTTGATTGATAACAAGAAGAGTTTTGGCATCATAAAGCCCAAGATAGAAAATTTCGAGCTTGAACAAAAAAATAAAAGCACCTCAAAACAATTAACACTAAATTTTGGAGATGAACAGGACTTAGATGAGCCATTCACAATTATTAATCAGAAAGACTATAAATTTAAACCATATGTAGCTTATAAATGTGCAGGAAACTGTAAATGTAAAAAGAAAGTACACAGACAAAGCATTTCAGAATGGGGATGTTATGAATTTATGAGGAAAAATCCTGGAAAAGAAGAACAGCTAAAAGATAACCTTAGATTATTTGACCCTGAGTGGAATGTCTATCTTTTAGTCGGAAATATTCATAAAGCACCACAAACATATATTATCATTGATATTTTAAGATTTAAAAAGAAGGAGTTTAAAAAATGAATTTTAAACTTTCTCCTTCTACTCTTAATATTATGCAAGAATGTCCAAGATGTTTCTGTCTCTCTCAACATAATGTCTGGAAAAGACCACCATCAATTTTTCCATCACTCCCCTCTGGGATGGATAGAATCCTAAAAACACATTTTGATAAATTCAGAGATAAAGGCGAGCTTCCACCAGAACTTTGTGATAATTCTCATTGCAAGAACATTGATAATTCTCATTGCAAGAACATGAAACTATTTGATGATGTAGAGAAAATGAAAGTTTGGCAATCAAATTTTAAAGGTATAAGTTGGACAGATAAAAATGGAAACAAATTACATGGAGCTGTAGATAATATTTTAGTAAAAGGAAAGAAGCTTATTGTTTTAGATTACAAGACAAGAGGTTATGCTCTTAAGGAAGATACAGCAGAACATTATAGATTACAACAAAATATTTACAATTTCTTGTTAAGAAAAAACGACTATCAAACAGAAGATTATTTTTTCTTGTTATTTTATGTTCCAAAAGAGGTTATGCCAACAGGAGAAGTTATATTTGATACAGAATTAGTCAAGATGAAAGTAGATGTTTCTCAGGCAGAGAAGACTTGGAAAAAAGCACTAAAACTTTTAAACTCTGATTGTCCAACTAAATCATGCGAATGGTGTGAAGGAAGATGAAAAAAGCAAAGAAAAAAACAACGAAGAAGACTAAGAAAAAGCAAAAGAAAGAATCTATTAAATTAGGAGAGTATATTAGGGAATCCAAAAAAGAGATTAAGAAAGATGAAGTAGAAATAAATGTTGAGATTCCTAAACAAGTAGAGTTCTTTAAAACCCCTGTAAGATTTGGAAACATCCCTGTTGACACTCTTCCTCTTGGGTGTGATGAAAAGGAACAATACAGAAAACTATATCCAAAGGTTTCTCTTCCTTTCCAGATTGTTGAAAGAGTTACATTAGGACATCCAAAATTAGAAGCAAACAAATTAATCTTTGGAGATAATTTACATTTAATGAGGATGTTGCCTTCTAATTCAATTGACCTCATTTATATTGACCCCCCATTTTTTTCTGGTAGAAATTATAATGTGGTTTTCGGAGATTCAAATGAAGTTAGAAGTTTTACAGATATATGGGAAGGTGGAATGCCTGGTTATTTAACTTGGTTAAATGCAAGATTATTAGAGATGAAGAGGTTACTGAAACCTACGGGTTCTATTTTGGTTCATTTAGACCATCATGCAGGGCATTATGTTAAGGTTGAGATGGATAAAATTTTTGGTTATGAAAATTTCCGAAATGAAATAGTTTGGCATTACTTTATGGGTGGGAAAGCATCTACTTTTTTTGGTAGGAAACATGATGTTATTTTATGGTATTCTAAAGGAAAGGAATGGAGTTTTAATAAAATGCAAAAGAAGAGAAGATTGGACTTTAAGCCATCTCTTCCCGCAAAATCTTCAACAGGGAAAAAGATAGAAGATAAAACTGGAAAAGATGAATTTGGATATTATAGTATTGTTTCTATGGATGATGTGTGGGATATAAGAGGAGTATTTAATATGGGAAAAGAATATATGGGCTATCCTACACAGAAGCCTGAAGAATTACTAAAAAGATTTTTAGAAGCATTATCCAAACCAGGAGACGTAGTAGCAGATTTCTTTTGTGGGGGAGGAACAACTCCTGCAGTTGCTCAGAAGTTAGGAAGAAGATGGATTGCTTCGGACATCTCAAAGATTGCTGTTTCTGTTACAAGAGATAGATTATTAAGAGATATTTTAGGAGATGATGGAAAAACAGTTCAACAATCAATAACAAAAGTTCCAGACATTGAGGTTTCTCACTGGGGAGTTTATGAAGTTCCAGAATTAATTAAAATGAATGAAGAGTCTTTTAGAAATTTTATTATCTCTGCTTATAACGGAAGATTATCAAGTATGGAAGGACTTATTCATGGATATAAACAATCTATTCCCCTGTTTGTGGGGAGTCCATCTCAAGAAAAACCAATTACAGAAAAAGAAGTTGTTGCTTTTGCTAAAGAGATTGTTAAGAAAAGAGGACATCACTCTGGAACAATGATTTCTTGGGGATTCACGCCTGGAGCTCAAAAAGCCGCACAAGAACTTAAAGCACAGCATGCTTTGGCTATTGATTTTGTAAAAATAGATTTGGTCAATATTGAATCAGAGAAGTTTAGAGAACATATTTCAAAGTACGGTGGAGAATATAAACAACTCCTTAAATTTATTCTTCCGCCACAAGTTAGAATCTCTCATAAAAAAATTCAAGATACAAAATATGAATTTGATGTTTCAGAATCTGTTTCATTAAATCCAGAAGGAAGAATAATTAATGTTCAATGGGATTTTAGTTACAATGGAGAAAGATTCATTTCAACTCC
>JAFCDH010000054.1 GCA_017609795.1 Candidatus Pacearchaeota archaeon
TTTCTTTCTCAAATCTCTTTCTTAAATTTTCAATGTCTGCTTGCAGATATTTTAATTGATTAAGTCTTTCTTCTGCTAATTTGTTTGCTTTTTCAAGCTTTTCTTTTAACCCTTTTGTTTCATCTGGAATTTGTTTTTTTAATCCAATCTCTTCTTCTAATCTCTCTTTAAGAGATTTTTCCTTTTCTTTAATTTCTACTTTATTTTTTTCCATTTTCCTATTAATAATATTGAAAAATTAAAAAACAAAAAATTACTTAATTTTTATTTCCTTTTTCTTTATAGCAAGTTTTTTCTTAGGAATTGTAAGTTTTAAAACTCCATTTTTATGAACAGCTTCTATATTTTCAATATCTGCATTTTTTGGAAGAGAAACTTCTTGGTAAAATCCTGCATAGCTTTTTGCATATTTGTAATCTCCTTTTTCCTTGCTCCCCTCTTCTTTTTCATGTTTTTTCTCAGCTTTAATAATAACACTGTTATAAATTCTTATCATCTTCTCTACAATCCATAAGAGCCCTTCTATAATCATCTGTAAGTGTATTTCTAAGACTCAAAGCTCTTGGAGATTCAAAATCTCTATCAAATCCATGAAATAGCCTGCTCATTTGTCTTTGCATTCTTTTCATTTCGTTCCACATGTCGTCTTCCCATATCATTTTTCTTCTACCTCCTTTCACTTTTTTATTGACTAATTAAAAGCAAAGGAAGCTCCTAAGCTGTTCCTCGGCATTTTCAGCGAAGGAGTCTTAAAAGCTTCCTTTTACTGAAATAAATAATCAACTTAAATACCTCCTTGTTCTTTTTACAACTTATTTAATATATTACTTTTTATATACTTTATTTCCAAAAAGATTCAAAAAAAGATACTATATGTAACAATTAGTAAAATTTATATATCCTTTAGTATCTATTAAAAATTATGATAAAATTAACACTAAGAGAAAGGCAAGTTTTAGCAGAATTAATAAAAAACTGCAAAATATCAGACCAAGAAATAGCAAGAAAACTAAAAACTTCAAGACCCACAATATTAAAAATTAGAAAAAGATTAGAGAAAAAAGGAATAATAAAAGGTTATACATCATTAATTGATTTTGAAAAAATTGGTTTAAATCTTCAGGCAGTTATTTTATACAGATGGAAAGATTATTCAAAATCAGAAGAATTAGAATCAATAATCAAATTTATTAGAAATCTTCCAGAAGTTATTTTATTTGTTAAAGGAGAAGGTGTTGGAAGCAAAACAGATTTAATTATCTCTGCTCATGAAGATTTAAAAGATTATGAAAAATTCATTAGAAAACTAAAATACCAATTGAAAGACAATGTTGAAAATGTTGATGTTTTCTTATCATCAGTTGATGGAATTTTTAAAAACTATGAACTCTCCTCGCCAGCTATTTCAAAAATTAGTGGGGAGGTTATTTATTCTAAATAATCAATTGCATTGAATAAGTTGAAAAGAGAGTTGGGTGTCGTTGAGTGGAGGTCTGATAACCATTTTAGAAGTATCCTGTAAAGGTCACCCTAAAAGTCACTAATAGGGTCACTGAATTAAATTTTAAAAGTTGCTTGCTACTTGAGGGGTGCGGAGAATATAACTTTCATGATTTATTCTAATTATGCATATTTATTCACTCCTTTCTGATTTTTATTCTTAATTTTAGCCTTAAATCTCTCATCCTGTGTTAACCGGGAAGATGTAAATGGATGGAATTTTAATTTTTTCATCTTAGTCCCTCTTTTCTCCACATCTCTTAAAAGAGCTTTAATCAATTCCTTAGCTACCTGAACATCTTTTTCATTATAGGAATAAGGACCAAAAATTCCTTTAAAGCTATCATCAAACTGTGGCTTATTTAAAAAAGTCAACTGCTCCCCCATAGACTTCTTCAATCTCCCAATATTTCCTTTCGACAAATGTTTTCTAACCTTCTCCTTATCACAAGGCATTAGCGCAACAATATCTCTAATATCAGATAATCTTCCACTATGAAATTTCATCGCAATAAGTAACTCTTTTTCTGGAGTTAGAAATTCTGAATTACTTAATTTTCTTTTTACAGAATGTCTTTTAATATAATCTATCCCCCATGTTGCATCTGTTGTCCTGCAAACTAAACCATTCATTAATATATCTACATCAACAGGCAAATTCTTCATCTTCTTCCTAAATCTCTTAAAGTTTTCTCCATACAACAAAGCTATTTCTTTTTCATAATGCAAAACATAACCTTCTTTCTCCAATAGCTTCTCAAACATTTCCAAGTATTCTTCTTTAATTACAATATCTAAATCTATTGAGAATCTTTTCTTATAGGTTGAGATTGCATAACCGCCAACTACAATAAAATCTAATTTTTTATCCAAGAGTAAATTAAGCATTCTCATAACTTCTTGTTCTCTTTCAAGCAAACCAATTCTAGAATCTATCTTAGGCATTTGTTAAAACCTCTGCATATCTTACATTTAATCCTAAATTATATAATAAATTTAATTGTTCTAAAATGTTTTCCAAACGTAATTCCTTGCTCCAAACCACTAATTCTTTTAAAGGCATAACAGGCAAGCCATCTTTTTTCTCTATCTCAAAACCTTCTTTTTGAATAATCCAAACTAAAGGCCTATTATTATTCGCCTTTCCTTCAGTGTAAGCAATCCCTTCTTTTTTTAAAGACTTTTTTAAAGAATCTGTATCTTTCTTATCAACTTCTAAAAAATAAATTCTATCATAAAAATCTCCAGTTATAAAACTCCCTTTAGTCCAGATAGTTGCAGCTGTTCCCTTAACAAACCTTATCTTCAATTTTAAAGTTTTAACTAAACCCCAAAAAGTATTATCTTTTTCAATGACGGAAACTGCATTATCTAACTCTTTAAATTTTTTATAGATTAAATTTTTATTAATCTTAATAACATTCTTGTTCCCCTTTCTTATTAAACTAATAACTCCATACTTCTCTAATTCAGAAATCCATCTATAAACCGCAGAATAAGCAAATCCAATTTTAGAAGCCAAGCTATAAATGCTTTCTCCATCTTTAGCGTTTTTTACTATATCCACAGTTATTTCGTTTATTACTTTCATTATCTTTATAAAGATAATGGGTTTAAATAGTTTTCTGTTATTTATTATTCACTATTCCTAGAAGATTTCCCGATAAACATTATCAAATAGTATCATTTATAGAAGATTATTCTACTTTTAGTCCCATATAGCACACAAAGTTACAATATCTGTAACAAATAGTGCCAAATGTAATTATTTTAGTTTGTTTTTTCTGTTTGCAATAACCCCCAATTCATAGCCTTATCTAAAATAAGAAAAACAGAGCAGAAGTATAATATCTTATTCAGTCCCAACACAAACCTTATTATTTAAATTCTCAGAACATCTTTTTTTATTACTAAAAATCTCTTTTTCTGCCTTGACACTATATTCTTTATTAATTTGTTCGAATTTTTGCCTTAGTTTCTTTATGATTGTCAGCTTTTGTCTTTCTAATTGTTGACATGGAAGTAATCCTAATTTCTTTAATCCTTCATTAATTTGTTTTTGAAGTCTTGGTATTAATTTATCAAACAAAGGATGAATTTCTTCATCACCATGAACATGGAAAACATTATAAGAAATTGACTTTGAAACATTTAAAGGATAAGCAGAATCTTGCTTACGAGTAATATAATCTGCTTTTAGAACTTTTTTATCTCTTAAAGGCCCTTTACAAATAATCTGAAATTTTGTTCCATGGAGTAATAAGATATTCATTGATATTTCATCAATTATTATTCTTGAAGAATATGTTAAATTCATACCTAAATTTTTCTTTGCATAATTCTGCCAAAGAAATCTCTTCGAGTTTTGCTTCTTTTTCTAAAACCTCTTTTAAAGAAGTTTCAATCATGAAGTGAATCTGAGAGTTCTTTTTTTCCATTTTTCTTTTCTAAAAGTTTATCAAGTCTGTCATTAATTTCTTTTAATTTATCTTTAATTTCTTTAAGATTAATTCTTTCAATTTGAATTTCCATTCCTCAAAGAATTTTATTGAGTACTTAAAGAACTTATATCAATACTATGCCTAATGAGACATAGTAAAAGCATAGTATTTTTGTAAGGAGGAAATTTTAAATACTTCTGTTCTTAAATAATATTATGAAAAAAGAAGTGATAGTTTTACTTTTATTTGGGATATTATTAGTTTCACCTTTAGTCTTAGCTCAAGAACAATCTCAAACTTATTCTGGATTTAATAGATTTACAGATAATATTAAAATGTTTTTTGCTTCTGGGGATAATAAGGTTGGATTAGCTTTAGAAATTAGAGAGAAAGAAGTAGATTCAGCAATAATTAATTCTCAAAATCAGAATGAAAAAGACGCGATTAAAAATTTAGAAAGAGCAAAAGAAAAACTTCAGATTGTGCAAGAAAAAGTTTCTTTGGATACTTCAGAAGAAATCAAAACAAGTGTTGAGGGAGTTATAAATAAAGTAAATGAAGAAGAAGATCTTTTAGATGAATTTGATGATTATCTTTTAGAAGAAGAAAAAACACAGCTTACAGCAGAACTTACTGAAAAAACTTATGAATATTGTAAAGAACTTGCAAAAGAAGATTTTGCTTCAATGTTAAAAGAAGAAGAATGTAATCCAGAAACTGCTATTCCTGGACTTGAAAAAGAATTAGAAGAATTAAAAGATGTTCAAATGAAATTATTTGTTCAATTAATGCTAGAGATTAGAAGTTGTATAGATGATCCTGGAACTTGTAATTGTGAGGCAAATGTTGATATAGATCAAAAAGCAAAGTGCAAAAAGATGGTTGCTCTTGCTCTTAGATGTGAATATAAAGATGATGAGGTTGCTTGTGAGGAATTAGAATCAATGAAGCCAAAACAAGGAGATAATTTTGCAGAAAGCTTTGTTCCTGAATTTTTAAGAAATTT